>JALYVT010000148.1 GCA_030853105.1 Vulcanimicrobiota bacterium | reverse complement strand
GCTGTTGGTTATGATCGCGCCGTCACGCGCGAATGCGGCCGTTGCCGCGATTACGCCCAGAAGCGTGAGGGCAAGAAAGCCGATGGTCGTTTTGGCTAGCATGATATGGTAACGACTTCATCCGACAGTTCGTCACCGCCTGGCACTAGATGCATTTCGCCTGCAGGTAAAGTGCCGGTCGCAGATAAGTGATGGTCCTGCTACAATTGTCAGGGTGCTTCCAAATTACGTAAGTTTCTCTGCTTTCTCTTTACTGGAGCTTGTGTGTGAATATCCGAATTCTCTCCATTGGGCTGATTGCGTTGTCAGTCAGTCTTGCAGCCTGCGGCAGCGGCGGCGGAAGCCCCGGACCGAACCCGCCGCCCGGTCCGACTGCGACGCCGACCCCAACGCCGCAGCCCGGCTATTTCAATCAGCGTCCGGCAAATGTCGGCGATGCATTCTCGTTCGCCGGCACGATGACGCTGGCGAATGCCTACAATTACCCCGTGGCCTCGCCGCTGCCCGCGACCTCGGTGACATCCACCGTCAAACAGGCAGTGACGGTCACCGGCGCGCTCAATCCCTTCGTGTCGCAGTCGGCCACGGATTTCAATACGGTGGAGACCGATACGCAAGCGCTTCGTACGCTTAGTACGACCAGCGATGCATTCTATGGTTTCGTGCCTTCCGGCAGCGGATTCAATTTCGTGCTGTACGGATTCACTTCGACCGATTCGGGCGGAAGCACGTACAGATACGCCTATCCGACTCCGCTCGTGGTCGACCAGCTTCCGGAAACGGCAAGCACCTTTACCAACGGCGGCGGCGTTGTTATCAATGAAAAAGATGCTGACGGCACAACCGCGCTTCGCACCTACAACGCCAACGGCACCTACGCTGAAACGCAAAATCAGCCGCTCGGAAGTACCGCCAACGTGCAAGAAAATGCAGATGGCAGCGGCTCATATCTCGGCAACGGTTTCTTCGGTGGTCAGATTGCGGGCTTGACGTTTAGCGCTCCATCGGGCGGAAACGTTTCCGCGTCGATTGTCTTCCCGGCACCGCCGACGCCAACTCCCAACGCACCCGGCTCGCCGACGCCGTCGCCGAACCCCACGACCGCGCCGCAAGTGATCACCTTCCCGCTGTGGTATCCCGCGACTCCGAAGTTCTATAACGAGAGCGATGTTGTTACTACCGCCGCGGCGATACCGGGCACCTGCAATGTTCCGAGTACCTACGGAACCACTGCCAATCAACTCGTGCAGACCGTCGATCGGCTCGACACGATCTTCGGCTTCACCGATCACATGGTCACGACCAGCTACCTCGCACCCGGCTTCGGACCGGTCTGCGTTTCGATGAGCGATGTGCAGACGAGTTTCTACGATTATCAAGGCGACCAAAACTTCACCTATGTCTTCTCAAGCAAACCGCAGAGCACCGCAACCATCACCGAGATGCTGACCCTGCAAGCCGGTGCGACGATTAAATCAAAGACGCGTCAGATAAGCAGCGCAAATGCCTCGGCTATTCCTCAGACGATGATTGCCGCCGGTCGTGCACGCTTCTTTACCGCCATCGCGCAGCAGCGCCACAAACGCGAAAAAGCGTTCACGACCTACCTACAGCATCGGTTCGCTCAACTGAAAGGAGCCGCTGGACGATGAACCACGCATATCCCAAGGCGCTCCTAGCGCTGGTTGCCGCTACCTTCGCACTCACCGCTTGCGGCGGCGGCTCGCCGAGCGCAATTCCGCAGCAACAGACCCCGCCGCAAAGCGCCCCGATCGCTCCCTACAATGGCCCCGCAGCGCTTGCCGATTTCACTTGGGGCAAAGACTATCTTACTCAGTCGCAGCTCTTGGGACCGGCGAAGTTCGACAGGATGACCGTTGACGTCATGGTCAAGATGCGCGACGAGAACGGTCTGCTGGCGTTTGCAAAATCGGTCAGCGATCCGCAATCCGGAAGCTATCGTCATTTCATTACCCCACAAGAGATCGGCGATCGCTTCGGCGCATCCGCAACCGATTACGCCAAAGTTGCCAAATACTTCCACAGCAACGGACTCTCGGCTGACGGCTGGCCGCAGCGCGAGACGATGATTGTAACCGGAACGCAAGCGCAGCTTGAAACTGCATTCGGAACCAAGTTCGGCCTCTACAGGCGCGCCGGTCAAGAGTTTGTTGCGCCGACGGTGGCGCCGCATTTCACGACCCCGATTCCGGTAACCGGCGTGACACATCTCATGAACGCGCAGATTGCGCATACCTACATCATTCGCGGCTCGGCCGCAAACTTCGGCGGTTATTCGCCGGCGCAGTTGGCGCAAGGGTTCGATTATAGCGGCGCTTATAAAGCCGGCTATAACGGCACCGGCATTACGCTCGGTATCATCGGCACCGGACCGATCTCATCCAAAGATGTTCCGGCTTTCGGTAAAATATTCAATGCGCCAGTTGCAACCGTGACGCAGGCAGCGGTCAATCCGCAGCCTGCCGATAGTAATTTCGACCCAAATCCGACGGGCTTAACAACCCCGCCGGCCGTAACCGCACCGTGCGCGGCTCCGCTTGCCTCGGTTTTCCCCACGGCCACTTGTAATCCCGAAGACGGTGAAGCTCAACTCGATACTGAGCAACAGGCATCACTCGCGCCGGGATCGAGTGTTCTGTTTTACCTGGCGTTCAATAATAAGGACTGCGGGCCGAACGCCGGCTGCCCTCCCGGAGCGATCGGTATTCAGGGCCTGTTTATCGCGGACGACGAGATTCAGCAGGCGATCGCCGACAACAACGCCGACGCGCTCTCGCTTAGCTACGGCGGCGGTGAGATCAACAACGAACAGGGCGGTTACATCAATCCGGATGGAACCGGATTCGGACCGACCGAGTTCGCTTCGCTCGCCTCACTTGGAATTGCGGTCTTCGTTTCATCCGGCGACACCGGTGCCGAAGAGTGCTTCGATCCGGGTACCGGGATGCAACTAGCGGCACCGTGCGTGAGCTATCCCTCCGGTGATCCGTCGGTCGTTTCAGTCGGCGGTGTCAATGCTCCGCTCGACAACACCGGCAAGCTGATCGGCCAAATTGCCGCGTGGGCCGACCAAACCACCAACGGTGGAAACGGAACATTCCAGAATAATGTCGGCAGCGGCGGCGGTGTGTCAACGATATTCAAAGCTCCGGCATCGCAAGCACTAAACGTGGCCGGTGCCACAATGCGCGAGCAGCCCGACCTTTCGTTGATGGCCGACCCGAATACCGGGCCGGCGATTCTCCTAAACGTCGCTTTCGGTGCACAAGCTGGTGCTTCCGGCGGAACGAGCGCGGCTGCCCCCGAGGCCGCTGCGATGTGGGCGCTGGTTTTGCAAGCCTGCAAGGCGAACGCTGCTTGCGCAACTGCCGGAGGCACGCATCCGTACCGTTTGGGTGATCCGAAGGCGCTGATCTACGCGATCTACGGCACCAAATACGCGCCGACTCAAGGCAATCCAGGCGCTTTCGTGCCCACGCTCCCGTACGCGCAAGTCTTCGACGATGTGCTCTACGGCGGCAACGGAGCGCTCCCGCCAAGCGCGACCCCGAATCCCAATGCAACTCCAATTCCAGGTTGCTGCCAATCCGGCCCCGGCTACGACATGGTTACGGGCGTCGGCGTCCCATTCGCCGGCCACCTCATCCAGTCAATTACGGGACAAGCCGCTCCGTAGTTAGCGAACAATGTAGCCTGCTCGACGGGAGGCGTTCGGAGACGGACGCTTCCCGTTTATGTCGAACCTACTGCGACTTCGGTCGCACGGAACCTGGGGTTGCGCCGTCTGATATAATTGGGGGGCTGTGAAAGACAAGATTCATCCCAAATGGTTTACCGAGGCGAAGGTTCACTGCGCCTGCGGGTCCACATTTACGACCGGTTCGACCCTGCCGGAGATTTCCGTCGAGATTTGCTCGGCATGCCATCCGCTGTTTACGGGTCAGCAGAAGTTTATCGATACGGCCGGGCGCGTCGATAAGTTCAACCAGCGCGCCGCTGTCGCAAAGGCCAAACAAGAAGAGGCGGCTGCCCGCAAAACCAAGCGCGACGCCGACAAGGCCGCTGCCGCAGCGCTGTAACCGGCTACTAAGAAATCAAGCGGGCCGCACAGTGTGTAGCCCGCTTTTTCATATTCCATTATGAGCACCATGTATACGCGGCTTGAGAGCATCGCCCGGCGCTTCGATGAGATCGAAGGTGAGTTGGCGCACCCCAGCGGCGAGTTCGATCAGGCCCGATTTACCGCGCTCGTAAAAGAGCGCTCCGCGATCGAAGAGAGCGCGGCCGCTTATCGCGAGTATCAGAAAGCGCTGGAACAGATCGCCGCTAACGACGCCTTGCTGGCCGACAAGAGCGATCCCGAGTTGCACGAACTCGCCCAAGAAGAATCGCAGTCGTTGCGCGCGCGGCGCAAAGAATTGGAAGAGCAGCTTCAAACGCTGATGATCCCCAAAGACCCGGATGATCCCAAAGACATCTTCGTCGAAATTCGGGCGGGCGCGGGTGGCGATGAAGCCGGGATATTTGCCGGTGACTTGGCGCGCATGTATATGCGCTATGCGGAGTCGCTAAAGATGAAGACCGAAGTCGTTTCGATGAACGACAACGAAGCCGGCGGCTACAAAGAGATCGTGTTCGCGGTGAAGGGACACGAGCCGTATCGCTACTTTAAGCATGAATCGGGCGTTCATCGGGTGCAGCGCGTTCCGGTGACCGAAGCCCAGGGCCGCGTGCATACCAGCACGGCCACGGTCGCGGTCTTGCCCGAGGTCGAAGAAGTCGATATTCAGATCAACCCGAAAGACTTGCAGATCGACACTTTCAAAGCTAGCGGCGCGGGCGGACAGCACGTGAACAAAACCGAGAGTGCGATTCGGATTACCCATGTTCCGAGCGGTGTTATCGTGTCGTGCAGCGAGGAGCGCTCGCAGCTGCAAAATCGCGAACGAGCGATGACGATGCTGCGCAGCACGCTTTACGATCATAAGCGGCGAGAGGCCGAAGAAGTGGTCGGCTCGCTGCGGCGCACCCAAGTCGGAACCGGCGACCGCTCGGAGAAGATTCGTACGTACAACTACCCGCAAGATCGCATCACCGATCATCGCATCAATCAGAACTTCGGAAATCTGCGTGGCATCCTTGATGGCGATCTCGGAAGCATCGTTGAGGAGCTGCTTAAAGACGAGCGCGCGCGGTTGCTTTCGGGCGAAACCTCGGCCGCGTGATTTGGTGACGACTGCGCACCCGGGTCACCGCCCGCAAACGTTGAACGCATCGCTGGCGCGCGGCATTCTGTTGCTGGCGAAATCCAGTGAGTCGCCTAGCGCCGACGGTAAGTCCTTGATGGCGCTTGCGACCGGCCGCGAAAAAGAGTGGCTGATCTCGCACGGCGACACGTATCTCAGCATTCCGCAAGTCGAGCGTTTTACGAAGCTTTGCGAAAAGCGGGCCGGCGGCATGCCGGTTGCGTACTTGCTCGGTTTCGCCGGTTTCTACGGGCGCGAGTTTGCGGTGAACGAGGACGTGCTTATCCCGCGACCGGAGACCGAGCAGATGGTTGAGGACGCGATCGCATTCCTACAGTCACGCATGAATCTGGATAC
>JALYVT010000147.1 GCA_030853105.1 Vulcanimicrobiota bacterium | reverse complement strand
CGTTTTGAAGATAATCGATCGCGTCATCGAGTATCTGGTGGCTCTCTTCGCGAAAGGCTTGCCAGTCAGTTGGATCGAGCAATGCGTGTATCTATCATCCGTTCGAGTGCTGCGAATATTCGCGGAATATACTGATGTTTGTACGGGTAGAGATCTTTTGGGTCGCCGAGGTGTACGATCATTGCCGCATCGGCTTCAAACAAAAGGAGTCTCCCGTCAGGAGCGATCGAGCAGTCGATTCCGAAGTAGTCCAGCCCTACGGCAGTCGCAAGACTGCAAAGCACCTGTTGGAGTTTCGGACCGAAAACCTTCTCGAACTCGCCCAAGAACGCAGCCTCCTCGGCGCGCATCCAGGCGTTCTCCGCCATCGGCGCGTTGTAGTAGTGAATCATCCAATTCGGCGAGATCGCCAAATGGCACGGATACGGAACGCCGTCAACAAAGATGATCCGGTACTTGCGGTAAAAGCCATCGGGTCGCCGGTACTCGACAAACGATGTAATGTAGAGCTCGGGCGCATCTATTCGGCCGAGATAGTCGCGTAGTGCTCCGGCGTCGTCGATCTTCTCGAGATCGTGGCCGGCATGCGATCCAACCGGTCGAATCAATAGCGGATACTCATGCTCGTGCTGCGGTACGGCCGAGTGCGCGAGCCGAAGAGTCTGCGGCAGCACGCAATCGACGCCGCGCGCTACTGCCTGCAACGCAACCCGATTCGTTCGCAGGACGGCCGCCGGGGAGTTCAGATGCGGGCGATCCTGCGACTTCAAAAAAAGTGAAGCCATGCCGAGCGGGTCGAGTGCGCTGTCCGACTCCGCAATCGCATTAAAAACGATCTCGTAGGGAGGAACGCGCAGCTGCCGGAGTTGCGACGGATCGCAAAGGTAAAGCTTGTGCACGCTCGTGACCGACTGGTCGAACAGAAACTCCAAGGGAATGTTGGCCTGCCAATCGCCCGGCGCGCAGAGTGCGAGTATCTGCCGCTGCGGCGTTTTTGCTGGAAAACTATAGAGTTGTTGGTGCGCAAGAGCTGCGGTCTGGTGCTCAATCGCTTCCGTGCGTTCACCGCGAATCTGCAGAAGTTCGTAAAGCGCAAGATGTGCGCCGACATCGTTCGGCAAAATTGCGAGCACTTGCCGATAGGCTCGCTCGGCGAGAGCTAACTCGCCGGTACGCTGGCGGATGATGGCGCTGCCGCGACAGGCGGCCGCTAAATGAGGATCAAGCGCGAGTGCCTGAGCATACGCCGCGAGCGCGGCAGTGCTGTCGTCGCCTTCGTCGAGCAATTGGGCCAGATTGCTGTGCAGTTCGGCGCGATCGGGGTCGAGCAGCACGGCTCGGCGCATTAGCTCGGTTGCGGCATGGTTGTCGCCCTGCAAACGCAAGCGTAGCGCGTCTTGATTGAGGCGATCCGCGCGAACCGTCGACGGGGATGGCGCCTGCGAATCGCCGGTGGGTACTTTCATGGAGGTGAGCATGGTTTTCTGGATGCCCATCGGTCTCTCTTTTATCGGAGTCCTGATCTACGCGTTTCGCATGCGCGCACTCGCCCGTCGCGAGCGGCTACGCGCAGCACTAATCGAGCAGCGTGAGTCCGACTCTCTGAAGGCCGTGGGAGAGTTCACCGCAGCCTCGCTACAGTCACGCGAGGCGGTTTTAGCCTCACTCGACGCAACGATGCGGCTGCTCGAGCCGGCGGTCGATTCCACATTGATCTTCGAGGTGGCCGCGCAGGACTTTTTGTGCATGTATGCGGGCGGATCGCGGGCTTTGCATTACAACCGAGCGCGGTACGCGCGCGACGAACAGAATCTTCTGAGCGCATCCCACCGAGCCGGTCATCGGATCGCCTTAGCCGCCCAGCATCGACCCCTGCTACCAAGCGATCGTGCGGCGCTTGCAATTCCGCTTGGCAGCGAGCCGGTTCGCGCAATCGTTTACGCAGCTTCATCAACAAGCGAGTTGCAAAACGCAGATTCACTCGTGCGCGCAGTCGAACAGGCAGCGGCACCCTACACGCTGGCGTTAGAGCGAGAACGCGATCGCAACAACGCCACATACGATGGCTTAACGGGACTGCTGACCCCGCGCGCATTTCGAGCGCGTCTGCAGGCGGAGATCGATGCAGCTCAGTTGCGAGCGGCGCCGACGGTTTCCTTATGGTTTATCGATACCGATCATTTCAAGCTGATCAACGACACGTTTGGCCACAGCGCAGGTGACGTTGTGCTTCGGCAGATGTCCAAATTACTACGCGCACACTTGGTGGCCGGAATCGATATTGGCGCCAGAAACGGCGGCGACGAGTTCTGCTCGATCATCCGCGAAACGCAAAAAACCGTTGCAATCGACCGCGCCCAGAAGCTCTGCGAAGCCGTCCGTGCGTTCGACTTTGGGAACTCTATTGCTCTCAGTGCGAGCATCGGCGTAGCCTCATATCCCTACGATGCGAGCACTGCGAGCGAGTTGCTGGAGGTTGCCGATGGCGCCATGTATCACAGCAAACAAGCCGGGCGAGATCGTGTCTCGTTTGCGACCGAAGGAAGGTCGTTTCTCGTCTACCGCTAAGCGATTGCCCGTGCGCTACCGAGTCGTCGATGTCTTTACCGATACGCCGTTGCAGGGAAATCCGCTCGCGGTCTTTCCCGACGCTCGCGGATTGGACGACCTCACAATGCAGGCGATTGCTAAAGAATTGAATCTCTCGGAGACGGCATTCATACTACCGCCGATTCAAGGCGTTTCAGCCGCTCGCGTACGAATATTCACGCCTATGGTCGAGATGCGCTTCGCCGGTCACCCAACGATTGGAGCGAGTTACGTCATTGTCGATGAGGGCTTGGTCGCGGCCGACTGCACGCAATTTGTCTTAGACGAAAATATTGGACCCGTGCGGGTGCGCGTCGAGCGCGGCGAACGGTTGATGTTTTGGTTGATGACACCGCCGATAGCGTTTGGCCGAATTTACGAGCGCGGTATCGTAGCGACGGCATTGGGGCTTGCGGAAAGGGAGCTTCTCGCAGACGTTCCGGTTCAGCTGGCTACCGCGGGTAATCCGAATGTTTACATCGCGTTACGCGACGCCCAAAGCGTAGACCGCGCCTGGATTGACATGGCGGGAGTTCGCTCCCTGCAGCAGGCCGGCGAAGAGCCGACTTGTTTTTTCGTCTTTGCGCCAACCGCAAGCGGCGCATACTCGCGCATGTTCGGCCCCGAACATGGTGTCGTTGAAGATCCGGCGACCGGAAGCGCCACCGGCCCACTTGCCGCGTTCATGATGCGCTACGGCTTGGCGGCCTGCGATGACGGAACGAGATTCGTCAGCGAGCAGGGCACGAAGATGGGCCGCCGCAGCCTGCTGCACGTTTTGGTTCACGGCCGAAACGGCAGCGACGGAATCGAGGTCGGCGGTCAGGTTACCCCACTCGTCGAGGCGACTTTATCGTTTCCCGGGATGGACTTCGCAAGCTCGAAGTGAATCAAGCGGGATGGCCTGCAAACTAATTTGGATAACGCCGGAAGCCGAGCGACTGATGGGATACTGTGCGCGCGTCTCCAATCCCGACAACCAGCAAAATCCGCAGGTAGCGGGACTATTGCGGTTCTGTATCAAGCGCGCTCACTGGTCGGTCTTCGAGATGGCCGATATGTGCATCGAGATTCAAACAACGCGCGCAATCAGCGCCCAAATCCTTCGCCATCGGAGTTTTCATTTTCAAGAGTTCAGCAGTCGGTATGCCGTCGTGCAGCGCATCGAGCGCACGCGCCCTCGCAGACAGGATGCCAAGAATCGCCAGTCATCGCACGACGATCTTCCGGCCGAAACCCTGCAGTGGTTTGACAGCGCTCAAGACGAGCATTTCGCACAGGCGCGCAAACTCTACGACGAAGCATTGGCAAAAGGAATTGCCAAAGAATCGGCACGCTTTCTGCTGCCGATGGCCTCGGGCACCACGATTTATATGAAGGGTTCGGTGCGCGACTGGATTCACTACATCAATTTGCGAGCCGATCCCGGAACGCAGCTTGAGCACCGCGAGATCGCGATAGAATGCAAAGCGATCTTCGTTGAGCAGCTTCCGATTGTGGCCGAAGCGCTCGGCTGGGCGAACGTATCGAATGAGCAGTTGGCTCATTCGTAAGTTTTTGCGCTACTGCTTGCCAATTGCGGCATTTATGCTTTGTCCGGCATCTGCATCCGCAGCGTCTAATCGGCCAAACGGTCTCGATCGTCACGTAAGCTCGCTCACGAACCTGCAGTTATTGACGCAGCCGGCAACGCAGCTCGTTGACCAAACGCGGCAATTGGCTGCGGAGCGTCTCGTGCGGTTTGCCGAACCGGTGTGGTTTTTCTTAATACTCTGTGTTATCTTGGCGCTCGGATATTTCTGGCGCTCAGGGCACGCGGCTGCTTTGCGGGACCGTTTGCGTCGTGCAATCGGCAATGAGTTTCTGGTTCGATTTTACTTCGGGGCGATTATCGGTCTGGTCGGCGATCTCGCTTCGCTTCCCGGACAATTCGTACAATACCGTCTATTGCGGGTCGAAGGGCTGTCGTTGGAACTTGGAACCGTGTGGGCAGCGCATTGGCTGATCGGCCTGATCGCGCTTATGATTGCGATCGGTCTGATAGCGGCGATCGCGCTGTGGCTGGCCGATCGCTCGCATCAGTGGTATGTTGTGGTCGCGTTCGGTGTATTTGCAATCAGTTTCGGAATCGCTTTTGCGAAGCCGTATACGATGAAATTTCTTACGATACCCGCGAGCCGCCCGGTCGCAGCGCGGCTGCAAGCGCTTGAACTGCGAGCCGGCAGTCCCGATTTAGCGGTTTTTACGAGAAGCAGTTCGCGACGTTCCGAGGAAGGGGACGCCTCCACGAGCGGAATCGGTCCCAGCCGACGCATCGTGTTGGGCGAATCGTTGCTCGCCGGAGCAAGTACGGGCGAGGTTGCGTTTACGGTCGCGCATGAGCTTGGACATCTCGCAGATGGCGATCCGCTGAGGTTGGCGATCTTTGATGCCGTGGTTTTTATCGTTATCTCTGCGTTGGCCGTCCTGATTGCAGATCGGATCGGCTTTCGGCGAGACGACGACCCGGTATCGCGGTTAGCATTGGTCGGCGCGCTGATCGGCTGCATGTACCTGCTCGCGCAACCAGCAATTCATGCATACAGCCGCCATCTTGAAACGCGGGCGGATGCGTATGCGCTTGCGTTAACTCATGATCCAGCCTCGGGTGTGCGCTCGCTCGTGCGTTTTTCGGATCAGGGTTTACGGGTTGTCTGCCCAGATGTTTTTTCGGGCTGGTATTTTGCTACGCATCCGTCAATCGCGCACCGGGTTGCTGCGTTCAATCATGTTCCGGAAGCCTGTCCCTGAGCGTGCGCGTAGACGCTGCCGGTAACTTGAGTTCCGAGATGTCGCTGGGTTAAGAGCTCAACAATTGCGGCGTGCGCGATTCGACCGTCGATGATTTGAGCTGCGCCGACACCCGCCCGAACACCCAGCGCCGCGGCGCGAACGGCGTTTCGGAGTGTGAGCGGTATGGCGGTGTTTTCGGCGATGCCGAGCGCTTCGGCGGGAGTCAGTTCGTCGATGAGCGCGGCCGTGTGCGGGTCCGCCACGCCGCCGAGTGTGTCGAAGAAGATGGCGCGAACCGCAGC
>JALYVT010000018.1 GCA_030853105.1 Vulcanimicrobiota bacterium | reverse complement strand
TTTGGATCGGCATGTGCATCTGCCTGCCAACCTATTCGCTGGCCAGTGGGATGATCGCACTTGGAATGAATTGGTGGGAATCGGTGCTCACCGTCTTCACCGGAAGCTTGATCGTGATGGCAGTCATTTTGCTGGTCTCTCACGCCGGCACCAAATACGGGATTCCGTATCCGGTCTTCGCGCGCTTGTGGTTTGGGACCAAAGGCGCGCATATTCCGGCGCTCGCTCGCGCGCTTATTGCCGCAGGCTGGTTCGGCATCAACTCTTGGTTCGGCGGAGAAGCGCTGGATGCGATCCTTACTCGAACCCTGCCGCTTTGGAATAGCATTCCGGGACATCTTGCGGCGGCGTTTGCGATTTTCTGGGCAATCAATGTTGCGATTGCAATGCGCGGACCGCAAGCGATCGGGCGGCTTGCACAGTTTGCCGCGCCGACACTGGCGATCGGCGCGATCGCGCTGTTGATTTGGGCAGCGGCCAACGTCGGCGGCATCGGGCCGATGCTCGCAGCGCCCGCACGGATTCACGGCCCAACTTTCTGGAACGCGTTCTATCCGTCGGTCATCGGCGTCATTGCATTTTGGGCGACAATGGCGCTCAACATCCCAGACTACACTCGGTACGCAAAGACGCAACGCGGACAGATGCTGGGTCAAGTTTGGGCGATGCCGCTTACGATGGCGGCGTTTGCGTTTGTGGGTATCGCCGTAACCTCGGCGACGGTCATCTTGTTCGGGACGGCGCTCTGGAACCCGGTGGAGTTAATCTTGAAATTTCCGCCGGCCGTCGTCGTGGTCGCCGGCTTAATCGTCATTCTCTCCTCGGTTACAATCAACGTTGGCGCCAATGTCATGGCGCCTGCGCGCGCGTTTGAGAATCTTTGGCCGAGCCGGATCACGTTTGGAATCGGAGCGATCATTACGGGTCTATTGAGCGTTGCGATGGAGCCGTGGCGAGTGCTCGCAACCTTCGGCACCTATATATTCGGCTGGCTTGGCGCCTATGGCGCCCTGTTGGGCCCGTTTGACGGCATCGCAATCGCCGACTATTGGCTGGTGCGAAAACGCAGCCTAAACCTCGCGCAGCTCTACACGCCTGGCGGACTCTACAGTTACGCGAAGGGCTTCAACCTGCGCGCCGTCGGTGCGCTGCTGATCGGCTGGGCAGTCGCCTTACTCGGTCTTGCGGTGCCGAGCCTGCACTTTTTGTGGAGCGGCGGATGGTTTTTCGGCCTGATTGGCGGACTACTCGGATACTGGATATTGATGGCACGGCAGATCCATAACGAAAGGCGATTTCGATGAAGACGATTTCACGCAGCGACAACGCGGCGCGCGCAAAAAAATACTTTTTTAAGGCTCAGGCCGCTTATTACGAGCAGCCGCTCACGCTGGTTGACGGCGAAGGCACACATCTGCGCGACAGCGAGGGTCGTGAATATCTGGACGGCTTCGGCGGCATCGCGACAAACACGCTCGGCTACGGCAACACCGAAGTCGCGCAAGCGGTCGCATCGCAGGCCGAGAAGTTGATGCATGTCTCAACCGTCTACCTCACCGACGAGCTGCTCGATTTTGCGGAGAAGATCGCCGACGTCGCGCCGGACGGGATGACCAAATCTTTCGTGAGCAACTCCGGAACCGAAGCCAACGAGACCGCCGCCCTCGTGGCTCGCACGGCGCGGAATTCGGCGGATTTTCTCGCGCTCGAACATGCCTATCACGGCCGCAGCGTTTATACGGTGGCGCTAGCCGGACTCTCCAACTGGCGCAACTTCGGGCCTCAGATGCCACACGTAGCTTTCGTTCCCAATCCGTATTGCTATCGCTGTCCGCTGAGCCTGGAGTATCCATCATGCGAAATCGCCTGCGCGAAATCCGCTAAACGAGTGATCGAAACGCAGACTGATGGAAAACCCGCAGGGATGTTTGCCGAAACCGTCTCGGGTGTTGCCGGAATCATCGCTCCGCCGCCCGAGTACTTCAAAGTGCTACAAGAGACACTGGCTCCGTTCGGTACACTGCTCATCGCAGACGAGGTTCAATCGGGTTGGGGGCGGTTAGGCGACGGGATGTTCGGCATGCCGTCTACGTACGGCGTCGTCCCCGATATCATCACCTCGGCAAAGGGGTTGGGTAGCGGCATCCCGATCGGCATTACAATAACCCGCCCGGAGATCGCCGACT
The DNA here is from genome assembly GCA_030853105.1 of Vulcanimicrobiota bacterium. GTDB lineage: Bacteria > Vulcanimicrobiota > Vulcanimicrobiia > Vulcanimicrobiales > Vulcanimicrobiaceae > JALYVT01. The sequence goes on along the minus strand of JALYVT010000018.1, from coordinate 17,170 downwards.
CATTCGCGGGTCCTCACATCAACACGTTCGGCGGCAATCCAATCAGTTCGCGCGCCGGCCGCGTTACAATCGAAGTCATCGAGAAGCAACAGCTCATCGCCAACGCTAAACGCCAAGGCGAGAAGCTGCTCGCCGGTTTACGCGACCTTCAGGCCCGCTTTCCGATCGTCGGCGACGTTCGCGGGCGTGGTCTCATGATCGGCGTCGAACTTGTAACCGACCGCAAAACAAAAGAGCCGGCAACTGCGCAAGCCGGTAAGATGCTCGAACTCATGCGCGAGCGCGGCGTTCTGGTCGGACGCGGCGGCCGCTGGTCACAGACGATCCGCATCCAGCCGCCGCTGATCTTCAACGACGAGGACACCCGCGAGTTCCTCGTCGCATTCGAAGGGTCGCTCGCAGCGCTGTAAGGACGGAGTCTCCGTGCTAGGTCTCGCCTAAGAGTCGGCGGGCTTGCGAGGTGTCTTGGTACTCGATGGTGAGGATCGTTTTCATCTTGAGCGCGGCGGCTTGCGCAGTTGTGGTGGAGATGCGTCCGAGCGTCGTGTAGGTTTGATAGAGTAAATCCGGCAGGTCACGATCGCGTGGATAGACTTTGTGCAGATCATCCACCGATTGGGCGAGAAAGACTGCAGCGTTGCTTTCGCGATCGCCGTATTTGTAGTCGAGATAGAGGTTGATGCGATGCAGTTCGTTGCGCATACCGAGTACCGACATCCCGAGTTGGCCGAAGTACTCATCGGCCGGAGCGAGCGTCGTTAGGTATGCATCGTGCGGCATTGCCCGCACCGAGGCGATATTCTCCAGCTTTCCCGATGTGTCGAGCCTATCGACGAACACCTTCGCATTGACAGCATCGCCTTGCGCGTATGCCGGGTTCCCGGTTGCTGCGGCGCGCGCGGCTGCGATAAAATCCGCGCCGTATGTCGGCGGAATTTGGCTGACCGGAAAATATGGCCGGGCAGCGCGCTGAAATGCCAGCGTCCGATATGAGGGGTCTTTCGTAAGCACCCATGAGCGCCAGTCGGCCTCAAGTTGCTCGAGTTCGGCGTCTGGATCACGCGAGTATGTGCGCAGATTCGCAGTCGCGTCTTCGTCGGCAAGCTGGGCTTCGCGCGTTGGGTCCTCCAACGCATCGATTCGTTCTAGCAACGCCTTCGCTTTGGCACTCTCGGTAGCGTCGGCGGAGCTCTTGATAACGAAGTTCGAGGCTTCCCGAACGTACCACGGGACCGCATCGTGATTCGTCAACGGGTTGTAGTGCAGCCCGGTTGCGATATCGACCGTAAGCTGCGCGAGTTGTCCGTAGGCCGGATCATTCGGCCGCTGCAGTGAGTACGCGCGTCCCGCGTTGAAAATCGTTGACAGATAGTACTGCTGGTCGCGAAACGTCCAACCGCCTGCAGCGCCTTTGTCATAGGCAGCCTTCATCTGCTGATACAAGACGGCCGGGTCGGCGACCAAGGCCGCCGAAGCCGCCTGCGGCAGCAGCAGCGCCGCCGAGATCAAGGCGGTCAGGCCAACTCTAAAACACGCTTGTATCATCAAGTACTAAACGCAGATTATTGGATAAAAGTGCGTTTTTCAGCTCGCGCGCGATTCGGCGGCCGGTCGACATCGGCTCGTTGTAGTTTAGGTATGAGTACGGCGAGCCGTCGATGAACAGGTTGGTTCCGGCAACGATGCGCGCCGATATCTCCATAACGTAGAACTGGGTGTCGGGCGTGATGATCGTTTCGATGCAGAACGCGCCGAATAGTCCCTTCGGGCCGCAAATCTCCTTGCTGACCCGCACGACGTCCTCACCCATTCGATACGCCTCGGCCAACATCGATTCGCGCAACGAAAGCGGCGAATTACCGACCACGACATAGGATGGGTGTAAATCCAAACCCTCTTGAGCCGCCGCCGGAATCCTGCCGAGCGAATCGACATTGGTTTCATAGCGCCGATCCATCGACATGATTTCGAGTTTGTCTTCCAACGGCGAATAGAAATAGTGAATGTAGAGCGGCACCCCGATAATGTATTCCTGGATCATGTGCTCTTCTTTGAGGCCACTGGCGCGTTCTTCGAAATCGTGAGCATCTCGAATGAACATATAGCCCTTGCCGCCCTTGGCACCGTACAACTTCACGATAACCGGGCGATCGATCTCTGCACCGCTGGTAAACTGTCGCGGCAGATTCAGACCCGCGCGCGAAAGCCATTGGCGCTGCAGTTCGCGACTGGCCTCCCAATCGAGAATAGCTTTGTTGCCAAAGTACGGCACCGTCATCGCTTTGTGTTCTTCGGGCGAGAGATACGCAACGAACGAACCATGCGGCACGATGATGACCTTGCGCCGCTGAAGTTCGTCCAACAGCCCGGTGAATTCTTGATAGCGATCCAAGCCGATCACTTCATCGACAAACTTGAATGAGCGGTAGAGCCGCTCGGTATCACGATTCGCGATTGCCAGCGTACGGAAGCCTTCGTCGTGTGCACCTTTGAGAATCTGCAGCGCTGAGTGCGAGCCCAGCGTGGCGATTGTATAGGGATGGTTCAGTTCGGTCATGCCGTTATCGCCCTTTCGATTGCGGGATTACATAAAAGTTTGGCGATCGCATCGGTAAGCACGCTCGCCTCGACCGGTTCTCCGGCCTGGTTCGTAAGCCGCCATGCGATGCATCTGCGCCCGCTACTAATGCCGGGAATCGATCTCGAACCCAAGTAGTTGCGCATGTCATCGTGCTCACCAAGCTGCTCGATCCACACCTCTCCGGGTTGGGGCCGGTTCTCAATCTCCCGCAGCAGATGTTTGTTTGGATTATACAGAAGCTCGTTGCACTTCACGCGATCGAGAAAGCCGTCTTCGATTGTATTGTCGAACGACCATATTACCGCGCGTTCGACTTTAGCGACGGGAACCTCTAGTCTTACAAGTGCGCTGAGCGCGGTAAACGCTTCGTTATCGGGGATTTTTAGCGTAACGGCAACCGTGCGCTCTCGACTCATACGCGTAGCGTCTTTGCAAAACTATCGAAGAGCGCCGCGCCGCCCGAGGGTTCGAGCGCATTCGTACCACGCGACCGACGCAGGTGATTGTATCCCCAACCTTCGCGCTCGGGGTGCGGCATTATTGCGAGCACATTCCCGGCGGTATTGGTGAGCGCCGCCGCATCCAGCGCCGAGCCATTCGGCGCTCCGCCGACGTACACAAACGCCACATTGTTGCCGACTTGTAAATCGTGCAGCGACTCGGGGCTTGCGGCAAGACGGCCCTCTCCATGCGCCGCCCACGCGGGTAGAACGCAGTCTTTCGCTAACGCCGAGGTAATGGCGCACCGCGCCGGGTCGATGGTTAAACGCACCTCGACACGCTTGCAGATATACTTTCCCGGAGCTGCATTGCGAGTGAACGCCGCGGTCGGAACTCGAACTGGCCCCGTACCCGGAACCAGCCCGGCTTCGAGCAAGATTTGGGCTCCGTTGCAGATCCCAAGCACGAGCTTGTTGCGCTGCGCACCGGCGATAACGGCGTCCATAATTCGATCGTGCGCGGCGATCGCGCCCGCTCGAATGCGATCCTCATACGCAAACCCGCCGGGAAGAATATAGGCATCGAAATCACTGAGCGCAGCGGCGTTACTCCAGTGTACCAAGTCCGCAGTCATGCCGACATCACGCGCCAATCGAAGCGTCTCTTCTTCACTATTCGTCCCGGGAAACACAACCACGGCGACTCTCGCGCTCATCCAAAGACCTCGGCGAGCGGCATCGACCACGCCTGGTTCAACCGCTGCAAATCGATCGGGTCCAAACCTGCGATCTCAAGGGTTGACCGAAGCGTGAGTTGGCCTACCTTACGAACACACGACAATTTCGACTCAAGATCAGCTAGCACGCGCTCATTTTCTACCTGAACGATAAAACCGCCGTTCTCTGAGAAGAATGCATCCAACCCAAGATTCTCCATCAGTAAGCCGACGGGTGCATTCCGGGGCTCTTGGAAACACATGCGCGCAAGTGTCGGCAGCAGGCCGCCGTTACCGATTGCACGCGCAGCCCGCACCTCGCCGGTCGCGAACGCTTCACGTAACGCCTGAGCGTTTAGCCGCTCCATCGCGTAGTCGACCGGCGGCGGCGGGCCACCGCTAACTCCAAGCACGCCCGCTAACACCGATCCCCCGAACGCATTTGTCGGCAGACCGATTCGATAGACTACGCCCTCCTCGGTTCGAAAAGAACCGGATTGCGCGTCGGCGATATCGTCGAGCGCACCGACACACGCGATAATCGGCGAAGGCGGAATCGCTTGACCGCTCCTTGCCTCATTATACAAGCTGACGTTTCCCGAAACAAACGGGGTGCCGAGTTCGCGTGCCGCGAGCGCTAAGCCATCGACGGCTGAAACTAACTCACCGTACTGATCCGGTTTCTGCGGATTTCCGAAATTCAAACAATCGGTTAGGCCGAGTGGGCGCGCTCCGACTGCAGCAACCATGCGAACCGCTTCGCAGACGGCATGCTCGGCTGCGAGCCTTGCGTCCAATTTTCCGTAGCGCGGGTTACCGGCGACAGCCAAAGCAACACCAAGTGTGGAACCGGCAATTGGAGCAATCACGCCCGCGTCATTTTCGCCGCGTGCAATCACCGTTGTTCCGCGGACACTGCTGTCATACTGCCGGTAGAGCGGTTCGCGAGAACAGAGATTTCGATGCGCCAGCACGCGCGCCAGTAAATCCGTGACCGGAGCGTCGCTCGTCATGTAACTATGCTTCGACTCAGGCAACGGAATGGGTTCAGTCTGGGCCGCCGCAAGGTCGTCTCGAATCGATCCAATGAGGAAGTCAATCGGAACATCCATAACGATCTCGCCGCCGCTGCGTAAAACGTATCGCTGCTCTTTTTGAACCGCACCGATCACGACGGCGCAAGCTCCCTGAGCGATCTGCGGCAGTGAAAACTCTTCATTATAAATCTGCAGCACCCCCGCAGTCGCATCCGGGGGAAGCACCCAGCACAGACGCTCTTGGGTCTCGCCGATTGCAATCACCGGAGCCGGCATATTTGGGACCGCGGTATTCACATCGTCCAGGTCGATGATCGCTCCAAAACCGCCGCTGCCGCATAACTCGGCGCTGCAGCCCATGATTCCGCCGGCCCCCAAGTCCTTAAATCCCGCCGTAATACCGTTCTCGCGCAGATAGGCAAAGACGCGATAACTCGCACGCATGATGACGCTCTTGAGAAACGGGTCCGGCACCTGGACTGCGCCTTTGTTCGCATCGCCGTCCTTGGAGTCAAGGCTGACCGAAGAAAACGCTGCGCCGCCGAATCCGCTTGTGTCGGTTGCTTTTCCGACCAGAACGATATCCCAGCCGGTCGAATCCGGCGGTGCGGCCGAGTGAATGATCTCGGACTCTTTAAGAATCCCCAGAGCGACGACATTAACCAAGCAATTGTCATTAAAGTGATCGTCAAAGTACACATCGCCCGCGATGTTCGGAACCCCAATTGCATTGCCGTATGCAGCAATGCCGTCGACAACTCCGGTTGCGACGTAGCGCTGATGGGAGGCGCCATCTTCAACCCGCCCGAGTCGAAGCGGGTCGGCGATCGCAATCACCTGCGCACCCATGCACAACACATCGCGTACGATTCCGCCGACGCCGGTGGCGGCGCCCTCAAACGGAACAACTTGCGAGGGGTGGTTGTGTGACTCGTGCGCGATAACGACCCCATACCGCTCGCCGTTGAACTCGCCCAAATGCAAAATTCCGGCATCTTCGGCCGGCCCTTGCATGACCGTTGGACCGCTCACCGGCAACGTCTTCAAAAGGTGACGGCTGCTCTTGTAGCTGCAGTGCTCGCTCCACTGAGCGTCAAACGCGTGAACCTCGACGATGCTCGGATCACGTTCCAGCCGGTTTGCGATCGTGCGAAGCTCATCGACTCGCAGCGCGAGGCCGGCCTTCTTTGCAGCTTCGCCGAGCTGCGCATCGGTAAGCCCGATTACCGGAAAGTTAGGCAATGGCTTGGTTTGGCGCTAACGGCAGGTTGATCGCCGCGTCGGCCTGCAGGATCGCCGAGCGCGCGTTGGTTTGCATCAGAAGCGTTCGACCGAAGAGCACGGTGTCTTCGAGTGCCAGCAGTTTTGCAGCGTGCAAGGCGACTGCCATCGGATCGCGATTGCCATCGATCACCGGATTTGTCGATGCGCCGTCGAGCATCTCTCTGAGCGAACCATCACTGCCGATTCCCACGAAGATCAGACGCGCAAATGTTGCATCCAATTGCTGAACGAGCTGGAGCACGTACCCGGGCGTTCGGGTTGCCGAAGCGACGTGACGGACGGCGGGTAAACCGAACTGCTGAAGTGCGGCCACGATCTCAGTGTTTTGCTGATTGACATCGGGGTGATCGCTGATGACCGCAATCATCCCCGAGCGCATGACCGGAAACGAGCCAACTTGATCGGCGACATTTTCGTACGCCGCCTTTACTTGCGCAAGCGCGGACTCATTCACCTCAGGCAAGTTCCGATAGAGCTGCTTATCGAGCATGAGGTCTTCGCGACCCTGCGGCCAAACCCGCCACGAATCGTTGTCGATCACATCGGCGATTACGAGCTGGCCCTTGTTTTCGCCGCCGGTCAAACGGCCGAACTCGATCTTCAGATCGACCAGCAGCGTGTCGCGTTTGCGCCAGGCATGCGCTAACACTTCAAACGCAAGTCGAGCGATCTCGGTCATCGCCCCGATCTCTTGCGGCGATGCGATATTTTGGGCTGCAATCGCGTCCGGCGAAATCAATGGATCGTGATTCGCATCGTCTTTGAAGAAGAACTCGACCATTCGCGGAACCAGGATGGCACCGCGCGCAATTCCGGGATTGCGCTTAACCAGCGATCCGGCCGCCACCCCGCGGACGACGACTTCGAGCGGAATCATGTTACAGCGGCGAACCAGCATCTCGTTGTCGTCGTCATCTTCGCCGCCGTTCAGGTAATGCGTCGGAAGACCGCACAGGTTGAGCAATCGGAAAACCCGCGCCGTCGTTTGCGCGGCGAGGCGCCCCTTTCCGGCGATCACATCTTTGCGCGCGCCGTCACCGGACGAGATCGCATCGGTCTGCGCGACCACCAGCATATCGGGTTGTTGCGGCTGCTCGTAGAGCACTTTCGTCTTACCGCGCGCGATTTCTATGCCTTTGTTCACGATGTTGCGACCTCAGTTTGAAGTGGAAACTCCGGCAACGACGCGATTGCGTCGGCGAGTTTGATTGCCCGCGTATCGGCGGTTCCGATGTGCTTTCCGGGATCGAGCATTCGTCGAACCTCCGCCGGATCGACCAGCGCAGTAAGGGTCGTATCTTCGGTAAGCAACTGACCTAGCGGATTATCTTGGCCCTGCGAGAGTGCATCCCACGAACTCATCGCGGCTTCGCGAATCGTTTCGTGCAGCTCCTGTCGATTTCCGCCGGCGCGGACCGCCTCCATCATCACCGCTTCAGTCCCGGCAAACGGTCCGTAGGTTCGCAGATTCTGGGCGATTCGGCGGCGGTCGATCCGCATTCCCTCGACGACTTTTCGTGCGAGCGTCAGCAATTCGTCGGCGCAGAGCAGCGCCTCGGGCAAAATGGTTCGCCGGTTGGCGCTATCATCTAGGGTTCGTTCCAAATAATTGGTTGCGGTATTTTGCCAAGCAACATCGGCATAGCCCGGCAGCAGTCGCGCGAGCGAGTCAATGCGCTCGCAGAGAATCGGATTGCGCTTGAACGGCATTGCCGAACTTCCGACTTGCGATTTCCCAAACGGCTCGAATACCTCGCCGAACTCCGGCGAACTAAGAATCCGAATATCGGCTGCAAACTTGGAGAGCGAGGAACCTAGGCCCGCGAGCGCACTTAGTAACAAGTAGTCAAGTTTGCGCGGATAGGTTTGCGTGCTGATTTCGCGCGCTTGCAACCCAAAACGTTCTAGGACGGCGCGCTCCATCTCGGGTGACCCGCCGCTGACCAAATGTTCGTACGATGCCGCGGTACCGACCGCACCGCGTAAGCCTTTTGCGGTGAGGTTCTCAAAGACGAAACGCAGATTGCTATCGTCAATCAGCAGGTCTTGGGCGTACACGGCAAACCGATACCCGAGCGTCGTCGGTTCTGCCGGCTGCAGATGCGTGAAGCCCATGCAAACCGTCTGGGCATGCTCGCGAATCTTCTGTTCAAACGATTGCAACAGCTCAGTGAGCGACTGCCCGAGCAGACTCAAACCGCGCCGCATCCGATAGGTCTCTACCGTATCCTCGATATCCATTGAGGTCGAGCCTAGATGCAGCTTTCCGCCGCCGATCTTGGCCTGCGAGGCGAAGACCCGAATCTCGGCCATCAAATCATGGTGAATCTCGCGCTCGATCTCGTGCGCAGCTTCGATATCTATTTCGCCGCAGTGAGCGTGCAGATCGGCGACTTCGGCTTCACTAACCAACCCGTAGCGCGATTGGGCCCGCGCGAGGGTGACCCAAACTATGCGCCACAGCTTGCGGCGTTCCAACTCCGAAAATAACGTGCGAAGTTCCGTTCGACCATATCTCCACGAGAAGGGCGAAGCGTAGGATGCATGATTCATTGAATGCCGAGCGGTTTCTGGAGCCGATTGCCCCGAGCCTTTCAGCGTGTTTAGCGACTTAAGGCGGAGAGTTCGGCGGTAATCGTCTCCACCAGGAGCTTGGGATCGTCATGTTTGCCGGTGACGATGGCCTCAAAACCTCGGACCGCACGCTCATAAGCCAAGCGAGCACGCCGTTCGCCAATCCGCGCGGCGATCGGCCGCAAAAATCGCTCGCGCCACTTTGCCCGGCCGGGCAACGAACCGCCCGGGCGAGCCATCTCCCACAGGAGGCAACACTCGTTCGCAAGTGCGCTGATAAGCGGGATGCCGGCGCCCCGCGGGTCGTCGGCAAACATCTGCGCTGAAATATCCAAGGCTTCGGCAAGTCGCCCTTCCACAAGTGCACTCGCGTATTTGTATGCCTTGGGGTCTGGAATTGCCAAACTCTCCTGTTCGAGATCTTCGTAGGTAATCGGTTTTCCGCCGAGCGCCAGCTTTTCGAGATCGTTGCGAACCGCCGCCAGCTCGGCTTCACTGCGCGCCAACTCTTCGACTACGCGCGGCTGCGCTTTCGCATTCAATTCAACCAGGACTTCGTTGATGAACCGCTCGCGCACGGGTTGCGATGTCGTGGTGTCGATGCGAAGGGCGCCGCGTCCGGCTTGCGCTCCGAAAGGTTCGGGGCGAAGCGTCTTCAGCGCGAGCAGATCGGCCAATACCAGCGTATTCCCATCCGGAACCTGTTGCGCAATCTCCCACAGCGCCTTGCGCATCGGAGTCTTGAGAGTTTGGGTATCGCTGACGACAACCAATCGACTGTCCGCCAAAAACGGCATTGCCGCAACGGCGTCAGCCACGCAGCCCGCATTATCCAGCTCAGCGGCCGGAAATCGTTCTAGGTTCAAATCCCGCATATCGGGACTCAGCACCCGCTCGATAACGCGCTCGATCGCGCGCTCCGCCAGAACGCGTTCGGTGCCTTCAACAATGACCAGCCTGCCGATTGCCGGCGTCTTATCGATGAAGTCGTAGTATCTCATGCTGGGATGAGGAGCCGCGGTCGTAGTTCGAGATCGGGAATTGTCTCGGCGAACGGCGCACGTGCTACTCCATACTCGGTGATGAACGCGGTGATTAGATGTCCCGGAGTTACGTCGAAGGCGGGATTATAGGCGTCGCCATACTCCGCCAGTTCGCTAGCGGCCCGCTCCTCTATCGGAATCTGCGAACCCGTCGCTAGCTGAAAATCGAATGTCGATCGCGGAGCGGCGACATAAAACGGAATGCCGTGATGCGCTGCCGCGATCGCAAGCGCGTATGTGCCGATTTTATTCGCGGTGTCGCCGTTACGCGCAATGCGGTCGGCACCAACAATGACAAGATCGATCTGCTTGCGCTGCATGGTGATTGCCGCAGCACTGTCAACGATGAGCGTTGCATCAATTCCGGCCTGCTTTAGCTCGTAGTACGTTAGCCGCGAACCTTGTAAAAGCGGCCGCGTCTCCCCGACGAACACGTGCACTCGCTTGCCGCTACGCTTGGCGGCAATCACGACACCGAGCGCGCTGCCCTCGCCCGCCGTCGCGAGCGGTCCGGTGTTGCAATGCGTCAAAATGTTCGCGGAGTCTGGAATCAGTTCTAGGCCGGCCAGCCCGATGAGCCGATCGACCGCCAATTGCTCGGCGTGAATTGCCTTTGCCTCCGCAAGCATGTCAGACGATGCCAGAACGCGATCCACCGCCCAAACCAGGTTTACCGCAGTCGGGCGCGCGTTGCGAATCCGCTGGACCGCCGCCGTGAACGCGCCGTCGTCCGAATTCTGCTGCCGCATTAAGGCAACCCCATACGCGGCGAACACGCCGATGCACGGCGCGCCGCGAACGGCCAAGCTCGAAATCGCCGCTTCGACCTCATCGACGGTGTCAGCCCGCATCAATCGCGTCTCACGCGGAAGCAGGCGCTGATCGATATACTCGACCGCGTCCCCACTCCAAACAACTGGAATCAGCGACTCTGAACTAGCCACTCTTCAAGGCTTCGGGAAGAGCCGTAAAACTCTTCGCCGCGCGGGCACTCAAGGTGCTAGTTCCCGCCACCGAAACCACTAGTTTAGCGGCGGAAGCCGACCGGGTCGGGAATTTTTTCGCGCGGGACTTGCAGAAGCGCGGCTGAAGCCATGGCGGCTTCATATCCTTTGTCGCCGCGTTTGGGGTCGGCGCGCTGCTCGGCCTGCGCAAGTGTTTCGGTGGTAAGAACGCCGAACCCGATCGGAACGCCGGTCGCGAGTTGCACGTTCATTATCCCACGCGCGCACTCCCCGGCAACATAATCAAAGTGCGGCGTTTCGCCGCGAATGACCACACCGAGCGCGACCACGCCATCGTAATTGTCGCTCGCGATTAACCGGCTTGCGGCAAGCGGCAACTCAAAACAGCCCGGAACTCGATACACCTGAATATCTGCATCGGCTAGGCCGCACTCATGCAGTGCGCGTTTGGCCCCGTCTTCGAGCCAATCGGCGAGTTGCTCGTAGAATTGCGCGACGACGATTGCAAACCGCTTGCCGCTCAAGTCGATACTCTGCTCGATTAGAGGCTCTTTCTTCACTTTTTCTCCACTTTATCACCCTGAGCAATGATTCTCCGAGAGGCAAATCCGCTGTCGAAGGGCGGCTCAGCGTCGAACATGTGGCCGAGTTTTTCGCGTTTGGTCTGCATGTAGTGCTCGTTGTACGGCGTGGGCGGCGTCTGCATCTGAACACGGTCCACGATCTTAATACCGTAACCTTCCAACCCGAATATTTTCTTGGGGTTGTTCGTCATCACGCGCATCTCTTTCACACCCAAATCGGCCAGAATTTGCGATCCGATTCCGTAGTCGCGCTTATCAACCGGCAAACCGAGCTGAATGTTCGCCTCCACCGTATCCATACCATGGTCTTGGAGCTCGTAGGCTCGCAGTTTGTTGGCAAGTCCGATACCGCGGCCTTCTTGGCGTAAGTACAGAAATATGCCGCGCCCTTCTGCGGCGATGATCTGCATAGCGACATCGCGCTGAGCCGCGCAATCGCAGCGGATTGAATGCAGCGCGTCGCCCGTCAAACATTCCGAGTGTACGCGCACGAGAATATCTTTTCCGTCGCCGATCTCGCCCATTACGAGCGCAACGTGCGTATTCTTATCGATATCGTTCTCGTAGGCAAATCCGCGCCACGTTCCGGTTGTCGCGGGAAGATTAAACTCAGCGATCCGATGCAGCAGCTTCTCGGTTCGCCACCGATAAGCGATCAAGTCCTTGACCGTAATCAAGCGCATCTCGTGCTTCTCGGCGAATTTTTTGAGGCCGTCAAGCCGCTCCATCGTGCCGTCTTCAGCCATGATCTCGCAGATCACACCGGCCGGGTAGAGCCCCGCAAGTCGCGCCAAATCCACCGACGCTTCGGTCTGTCCAGCGCGAACCAGCACCCCGCCGTCGCGCGCGCGCAGCGGAAAAGTGTGGCCGGGCCGCAACAGATCCGAAGGCTTGCATGCCGGATCGATGAGCACTTGAATGCTCGCGGCACGATCGTGCGCCGAGATTCCGGTACTCGTTCGACCGCGTGCTTCTACCGAGACGGTGAACGCTGTCTCGTGAAGCGCGCTGTTTTCGGAGACCATCTGCGGCAGATGCAGTTCATCCAGACGCCGCGCCGTCATCGGGACACAAATCAGCCCACCGGCCTCCTTGCGCATAAAATTGATCGCATCCGGCGTGACCATCTGCGCGGCCATCACCAGATCGCCCTCGTTCTCGCGGTCCTCATCGTCCAAAACGATGACCATCTTTCCGGCGCGAATGTCGCGAATGGCATCCTCGATAAGGTCGAACTCGCCGCCCGATTTGGGCAATGCGTTGCTAAGTTGGGGCAGGACGCCGATTAGGCGCTGAAGCGAGCGAAACGACGGCTCACGCTGGCCCGATCGCAGATACGAGATCGCCGCCTCAGTAAGCCCGCTCTTTGCGGCAAGGTCGGCCGCTGTTAAGCCGGCCGCATCCATCGCCAGCTTCAAATCCTCCGAAAATCCCGTCATAGTGCCAGCCTACCGCTCCGACTTAACAGATGTCAAGCATCCATTGATCCCGAGGCACCAAACAAGACGATCGGCTTCAGCACCTCGGCGTCGGCCAACGCTCGGTAGGCTTGGGCTGCCTGGGAAAACGGGAAGGTCTGAGCCGCCAGCTTTGCCGCGCTTACCGCTCCGCCTGCGAGGATGTCGAGCGCCTCCCGAGTGTCGTTCGGACCGCAAGAATAGCTGGCGATCAGCGAAATGTCCCGAAAATAGAGATCGCTCGTATCGAACGTGAACGGAACGCTGGGTTCCAGCGGGGTGAACATCAGAACGGTGCCACCGGCTGCAGTGAGGGCGATCGCGTCCCGAAGCGCCTCGGCAGTACCGGGGCCGCAGATTGTGATGTCGGCTCCCCGGCCGCCGGTTGCATCGCGGAGTACGCGCTCGGCTTCGTGCGGAGCGAATGCGGTAACCCCATTCCCAGCCGCAAACTCGCGGCGGTTCGGAATGAAATCGCTTCCGAAGACCTGCGCTCCACGAGACTGCGCGAGCAGGCAATGCATCATTCCCATGACGCCCAGACCGATGACAAGCACCGCATCGTCGGCTCGCAATCGCGCGCGGCGAAGCGACTTGACCACGCAAGCCAGTGGCTCTATAAGCGATCCGTCCTCAAACGACAGGCCTTCAGAAAGTCGAAGCGTGTCGGAGATGTTTTCATTCGGCACACGAAAGTATTCCGCTAGGCCACCAGGGTCGATCTTGCTGGCGCGCCAGCGAACGCATTGAACATAATCATCGCGCTTGCAAAACGAGCAATCGAAACACGGCGCGTGATGATGAACGAATATCCGATCGCCGACAGCAAATGGTCGCCCAGCATCATCTGTAGGCGGATCACCCGAACCGACTGCGGCGACAACGCCGGCGGGTTCGTGCCCGAGCACCAACGGCGCTTTGCGACGAACGTACCACGCCATGACGTCACCGCTGCAGATGCCGCTCGCCCGCGTTTGCACAAGCAGTTCACCGGGTCTCAGCTTCGGCACCGGCCGTTCTTCGATCCGTATATCATCGATGTCGTAGAAAATTACGGCGCGCATTGTTGCGGGAGTATTCATGGCGCCGGCTCAATCGAGAACTTGATGCCCTCGCCCGCATCCAATCGCGAAAATGCCTGGGCAATGTCACCGAGTGAAAAACTTTGCGTAATAAGTGCTTCGACGCGAAGCTTCCCAGCTGCCAACAGCTCGTATGCGCCGCGTACCGCCGCAATTGTGAAATGAAACGGGCTAATCAGCCGTACTTCGTCGTAGTGCAAGCGCGCCGCCAAAAATGACACCCGCACTGCAGCCGGTAAGCCGCCGAAGAGCGATACAATTCCCCCGCGACGAACCAGCGACGGCGCGCTCTCCCACGCATCGCGGCTTCCGGTACATTCAATAAGCGCATCGGCTCCGCGGTTCTCTGTAAGTGCGTTTAAGGATGCTTGCACGCTCTCGATGCGCGCATCTATGATGCTGTGGACGCCGAGGTCGCGGGCTAGTTGCATGCGCTCGCTACGTCGCCCAATTAGAATCACACGCATCCCTCGCGCCTGAAGCAACAGCGCGTGCAGCAGGCCGAATCCGCCGTCTCCGAGCACGGCCACCGATGCATTCGGCTTCGGATTCAGAAAATCGAGCGAATGCACGACGCAAGCCAGCGGTTCCAAAAACGCCGCCGCGCGGTAGGAAAGGTTACTGGGTTTGCGATAACAGTTGCGAGCGACGATATGCGCCGGAATCTCAATGTAATCGGCATACGCGCCGAGTATCTTCGTGCTCATCACCGACTCGCAGAGTTCTTCTTCTCCGAGTCCGCACCAATAGCAGTCCCCGCATGGCGCCGAGTGAACGCTCATAATCGCATCGCCGACCGCGAAGTTTTGCACACCCTCTCCAACAGCGATGATGTCGCCCGAGAATTCGTGACCGAAGCGCGTCGGCACCGGCATCTGCGGATGACCGCGCCGGTATGCCTTGAGATCGGTTCCGTCGGTTAGCGCAGCCCGCACTCGCACAACGACGGCGCCCGCAGCCGGATGCGGCAGCTCGGTTTCCCGCAGCTCGATGCAGCGCGGCGCGGTTAAATAGGCTGCCTGCACGTTAGCTCCCCGTCCCGATACACGCGAGAAACGTGGATCGCAGCGCAGGCGGAAGCGGGCGGCTCTTCAGCGTCGAGCGATCGATGCAGGCGATAACAAGCGAGCATACCGCATCGACTTCCTGCTGTCCCTCGTTAAAGAGCACCGTCTTCCAACGCACCGATGACGCGCCGACCCGCTCGATGTGGGTGCGGAGAATGAGTTCGTCATCCATATACGCGGGTTTGTGAAAATCAAACTCAAGTCGAACTCGGGGCAGCCAGATATCGTGCTGCTCGAAGACCGTCTTGTACGGAAAGCCAAGTTCGCGAAAGATATCCATCTCGGCACGCTCGCAGTAGCGTACATACGCGCCGAAGTAGATGATTCCGGCGATATCGATATCTTGCCATTGCACGCGGGCGCGGGATTCGAATATTCGAGCATCTGTGGGCGTGGTGTCGCGATATTTCACTGGAGAGCAGCGACCGCGGCAGCCGCATACCGCGCGAGCGGGTCCACCTCAAGATTGACCCGATCATCGACGCTACGCGTACCGAGCGTGGTGCGGCCAATGGTTTCCGGTATCAGTGCAATCTCGAAGTAGCCGGGACCAACGCAAGCCACCGTCACACTCACGCCGTCAACCGCAACAAACGCCTTTTCGCAGACGAGATTCGCGAGCGGCGCAGGAACACCGATGCGCACACGCTCGCCTTGACCTTCCTTGGTGCGTTGTAAGATTGCCCCCGTTGCATCCACATGGCCGTAGACGAAATGTCCGCCGATGCGGTCCCCTAGCCGCAGCGAGAGTTCCAAGTTCACCAGCTCATCGGCCTGCAAATCTCCCAATGTCGATCGATTCAATGTCTCGGGAACGACGTCAAATTCAAGCCGGTCGCCGTCGATGGCGCTCACGGTCAGGCAGACACCGTTAATCGCAATTGAATCTTTGGGCTCAACTTTCTCCCGAGCCGTAACGCCGCTACGTAAAGCTAATTGCAAGCGAACTCCGCCACTTTTCAGTCGGTCAACCGATTTCACAGCAGCCTGCTCTGCGATCAACCCGCAGAACATATCCGTAAGGCCTTATTTCGGCGGCTATCGCGCATTAAAAACACCGCTTTGCATCATATCAGTGCCGAGTTGTTCGACGCGATCGTACCGAATGCTTGGCTGGAGCGAGCGCAGATCGTGGCCGCGCAGCATTGGAACCGCGTCCGGCCCCGCTAAATCCATCGGGGCAGTAAGCCAGTACACGCGGTCGACTAAGTCGGCGTCGATCAATCCGCCCGCAAGCGTTGGGCCTCCCTCACAGAGAATGCTCTGGATTCCCCGATGCCGCAATGCGCGCATTGCCGCACTTAAATCCAGTTTCGGGCTCTCGCCGACGAACAGCAGCTCGGCTCGATCCTCCAGGCCACGAAATGCCGATCTTAGTCCGCCCGGCGCAATCACGATCGTTCGCGAATAGCCGCTTTGGCTCGCGAATACTTCACGGTTGCAATCGAGTGGATCGCTCTCGCAGACGACGATCCGACCATACTCGCGCGCCCGGTGATGCGCGGGCCGAACGGTAAGTCGCGGGTTATCGACGCGAATCGTTCCGGCGCCGACCATAACAGCGTCATGGTCGATGCGAAGATCACGAACGAATTCGCGTGACTCCTCCCCGGTCAGCCAATGCCGCCGGCCGCTGCGCTCGGCAATGTAGCCGTCGCGCGAAGCCGCCATCTTCAGACTGATATACGGGCGCTGCATCGATAGCGCGTAAGCGAATGGCTCGATGAGTACGGCAGCGCAGCGAAGATCGGCAACCTCGACTTCGACGCCGGCAGAACGAAGTGTTTCGACCCCGCTCGCTGCACCCAGTACATTCGGGTCCACAGCACCGACGACAACTCGAGCGATGCCGGCATCAATGAGCGCTTGCGAGCAAGGAGGTGTGCGCCCATAGTGATCGCACGGTTCAAGCGAGACATAGATCGTCGCGCCGCGCGCATCCCCGGCTTCGCGCAACGCGCAGACTTCAGCGTGCGCATCGCCGGCGTAATGATGATAGCCTTCGCCAAGTGTGCGGCCATTCGATACGATAACCGCGCCGACCGGCGGATTCGGCGAGGTGTTCCCAAGACCGCGAGCCGCTAGCTCACATGCACGCTCAAGATACAGGCGATCCAGTGCGTTCAGCTGACGGTTACGCCCTTCCAAAAGGCAACGTAACCGGTTATCTCTTTGGCCGCATCCTTGGGCGCCGGGTAATACCAAGCGGCATCGGCGTTTTTCTGACCGTTCACATCCAGTGTGTAGTAACTGGCCGTTCCCTTCCACGGGCAGACCGAGGTGGTGGAGCTGTTCTCAAAACACTCGCGTTTGATCGAATCGGGCGGAAAGTACTGATTC
>JALYVT010000146.1 GCA_030853105.1 Vulcanimicrobiota bacterium | reverse complement strand
TTCGGGCCGTGCGCTTGAACTTGGAACGCGCAAAGTTTGTGCTCGCAGTTCTCGGTGAGTTCTCGAGCGGAAAATCATTTCTATTGAACGCTTTGCTCGGCAAGGTTCGATACGAAGAGTCCGGCGGACGTAAGCGCATCACCGGGCTGCTGGCAACCGACATCAATCCCTCCACCGCAACCATCACGGAACTCGAATATGCACCGACCGAAGAGGCTACGGCAATCTACGAGGACGGCCGCACCGAGCGCATCGCGCTCGACCGCCTCTCGAAGTTCGTCGCAGTGGCCGATAGCGCCGATCTTGGAACGGTTCATACCGCAACCGATGACGATAAGAGCGCACCGGTGCGCGTACGGGTAAACGTCGAATCGCCGTTTTTGCAGCGTGGCTTCATTGTGGCCGATACGCCGGGGCTAGCCTCCATCAATCCGGCTCACCGACGCGCGACCTTGGGCTTTCTACCGACCGCCGATGCGGTGCTCTACTTGATCGATACGCAGCAGCCGTTTACCGAAGGGGACGCCGCGTTTCTAGGGATCATCCGCAGCCACATCGACAGCATTTTTATCGTTCAAACCAAGATCGACCTGTGGCGCGCGCAGCAGAGCGATGGGAAATACGTATGGGAACAAGCGCACGACCGAATCGCGCGGCTCGCCGCGGTCCATTCGCCAGGGACGTATGTTTACGCACTCTCGGCTCACGAATACGCGCAGGGTTTGCTTGAGCGTGACAAAGGTCTAATTGAGCGTAGCCGGTTTACCGATTTTCTACGGGCGCTGGATGCGTCGCTCATAAAGAATACCGGACGCGCGCGGTTGCGCCGAGCGCGCGAGCAAACTGCACTTACCGTCCACGATGCGGTCCTTCAAATCGACGGCGACATCGCAATGCTTGAGCTAGACTCGGCTGAGCTTCGCGCTCGACGCAGCCGCGTGCTTCCGCAACTCGAAGAGCTGGATCGGGCGATCGGCGAGCAGCGCAGCGCGATCCTTGCACGCCAAATGCAGCGGCGAGCAACAATCAACGAACAGGGTGCAGGGCTCTATACCGACGTTGAGGATGGGCTTACTCAGACCTTCGATACGGCCGACATCGCGCGGCTACGCGACCGCGCCCGGCTTCACATCCTGATCGATCGGACCGTAGCGCAGGTTGTCGGGGAGTTTGCAGGCGAAGTCGCCGCCGAGATCACCACCGAGATTGAGACGGCGCTGACCATCTCCGCCGCGCTGTTGCCGTTACGATTTTCACTAAACGATGGCGCCGCGCGCGCATTCGGCGGCCAAGCCGGCTCCGGCATGTGGGCCGGCGAAGTTCGCGCCGCTATCGCGGCGACGATCGTGTTGGAGGCTATCGGCGGACCGGCAATTTCTCTGGTTCAAGAGATCGCCAATCGATTCGCAGCGTCGCCGCACGGTGCTTACATGAAACGCGAGCTAACCGCCGACCTCCGATCCGAGATATTCCCGCGTTTGCGAATCGAGATCGCGGGATTCTCGCAGCAGATTGCGGCGAAAGCGGTGCGTATCTACGACGAGTTTGCGGCCGCTCTGGCGCAGGCCGCGCTGACCCGCCGAGATAGTGCAATCGGCAGTATCGACCGTGCTCTCGCGGCAGTCGGCGGGAGCAGCGATTCCGCGGCGATCATCGTCGATCTGCAAGCTCGCCGAGAGCGACTGCAGCAGTCGCTCAAGCGCATCGACGCGGCGGCGGACGAGTTTCTCACGCACGACGATGAGATTAGCGTGGCTGATGCCGGTCCGGAAATGATTCGCCGCGCGCACGCCGATCCAAGTTTCGATCCCGCGCTGTACGCCAGCGGCCTGCGTCCGCAGCGCTGGCGAGTTGCGGTGCTGGGAGCACTCAGACGCGGCAAGTCGAGTTTCATCAATGCGGTCGCGGGCGATCGAGTGTTGACGGACGACGCTGCCGGATCAATAAAATTTCCGGTTCATGTGCGTTATGGAGTGCAGCGCAAAGCCTATGGATTGCAGAGCGCTGGAAGCTGGCATGAGATTCCGTTCGACCAGGCGCTGCTTGAGGCCGAGAAAAATCCGGTGCTGATCGAAACGCCGTGGAAGATGCCACGCGAACTTGTTCTAGTTCACTCGCCTGCATTTGACTCGGGCGACCCGCACGCCGAAGAGATCGCTATCGTCGCGGCGCGTTCTTCCAGCGAAATCTTGTGTTTGTTTTCGCGGCAACTCTCCGATCGCGAGTTGTCGCTTTACGAACGCATCGCCGACCTCGGGAAACCATTGCAGTTCGTGCATACGATCGCCGATAACGAAAGCGCTTCCGAGCGCCGCCAAGTTATTGAGCTTGCAACTCAATATCTGGGCGAGCACAATATCGTTCCGAGTCGAGTCTACACAGTCTCTGCGACCGACTACGAGGCAGCTCGCAGAGAGCATCGGGCCGCTGCACCGTGGAACGAACTTGGTGCCTTGCTCTCTACCCTTGAGGCCCATGCGGAGTCGCACATGGCACGCTTAGCACGGCTCGAAAAAGGCTCGCCCGAGACCCGACCGACTGCCGCACCTCAGTCTCAGACGACCCTCAAGCGGGGCCTCCTGCGGCGATGGTTCGGGAAGTGAGTTTCGTGGGAATACTAGGTGGGAAGCGGCGAATCTACCGGTCGGGCGGATTCGACATTCAGCCGCTGCCATCTTAAGGAGACACCTCACGTCTGAGCGTTATACTCTGGGCCCGGCGACGCTCGCGCTGGGCGACGGGTCATCGGTCTATGGCCGCTTGGTCATCGAGCAGGCTCGGATCGTCGATATTTTGCTTGGCGAAGGTCCGGCCGATGAGAGACTACCTGATGGGAGCACAATCGCGCCGGGGCTGATCGATATTCACACCAACGGTGCCGGTGAGTTTCTGTTCAACCGCGACCAGGGCTACGCGGTTCCCGTCGCCGCGGTCGAATATGCGCGCATGGGCGCTACCGGATTCGTTGCCGGCATCATGACCGCACCGTGGGAATCGATGCTTCACGCCGCGAGCGACGTGGTCGAGTCGGCGCATCAACTCGAAGAAGACCATCCGCGCGGCGCGCGCTGCTTGGGCGTCCATTTTGAAGGACCGTTTCTGAATCCGAAGTTTCGACGCGTTCACCGCAACGAGTGGATCGTACCCGCATCACTCGAACGCGCCCGTGCAATGACCGAAGCCTGCGCCGGTGCGTGTTTAATGGTTACAATGGCGCCTGAAGCCGATGGCGTGACCGATGTAACGCGCTACTTCTTAGAACAGGGTATCGTCTGTTCTGCCGGACACACCAGCGCAAAATACGCTGAGGGGATGTTGGCGATCGGTCTGGGTTTTCGTTCGCTTACACACGCCTTCAATGCGATGCCGCCGCTCGATCATCGCGATCCGTCAATTCTGGCGGCGTTTATTCAAGACAAACGGACGACCGTCCAAGTAATCTGCGACGGGCACCATGTTGCGCCGGCGATGGTCGACATTCTTCACCGAACGCTCGGAGAACGGTTAATTCTCGCAACCGATAATATGCCGCCGTCAGGTCCGGGTTATCGCGTCGAAGATGGGACGATGCGCTCTGAAGACGGCACGATCGCTGGGAGCGCCCTTCGAATCGATCAAGCAGTCCGAAATTACATGGCCTACACCGAGCTTCCATTCGCGCGCGCGATTGTCGCGGCAACCTCCGCACCGGCAAAGCAACTCGGATACGCAAGCGAGATGGGCAAGATCGCTAAGGGTCTGCGCGCCGACCTCTCGATTTGGGACGCCGCACATAACGTCATCGGCACCATCGTCGGCGGCACATCCGTCTACGGTGCAAACCTCTCACCGGCCGCCGCGTAATTACTCCCCCAGATACGCGCGAAGGACTGCTGGGTTTTCGAGCAGTTTTGCGCCGGTGTCTTCAAGTGTGATCCTGCCGACCTCCAAAACGTATCCGCGCGTCGCAATGGATAATGCCTGACGGGCGTTTTGTTCGACAAGCAAGATCGTGGTGCCGCGCTCGTTAATCTCTTGAATCACTTTGAATATCGTTTGCACCAAAATCGGCGCGAGGCCGAGAGATGGCTCATCGAGCATCAATAATCGTGGGCGACTCATCAAGGCGCGGCCGATCGCCAGCATCTGCTGCTCGCCACCCGAAAGCGTACCGGCCGGCTGCGGCAACCGCTCTTTCAAGCGCGGAAAAGTCTCCAAGACGTTTGACAGATCTTGGGCCGTTTCACTTTTATTGGAGCGAGTGTAAGCGCCAAGCTCCAGGTTCTCGCGGACGCTCATGCGCGCGAAAACGCGCCGGCCTTCCGGCGAGTGTCCGATTCCAGCGCGCACGATGGCGTCGGGCGGCCGCTTGCGCAAGTCGTTACCGTCAAACGCAATCGAGCCGGATGAAGCGCGAACAAGCCCGCTTATCGCTCGCAGGGTCGTCGTCTTGCCGGCGCCGTTCGCGCCGATCAGCGTAACAATCTCGCCTTTCTTGACGTGGACGCTGACCTCGTGCAAGGCTTGGATTCCGCCGTAGTGCACACTGAGACCATTGACCTCGAGCATTAGGTCGGCGCTCCTAAGTAGGCTTCGATTACCGCGGGATTGACGCGGATTTCAGCAGGCGTACCAAACGCGATCTTCTCGCCGCGATCGAGGACGATAATGCGTTCGCTAATCTGCATGACCAAACTCATGTCGTGCTCGATTAACAAAATGGTCGTCCCCAGGTCGCGGATTTTGCGAATCAGGTCTAGCAGGTCGCGCTTCTCGCTCGGGTTCATTCCGGCGGCCGGCTCGTCCAGCAGCAGCAGTTTTGGATTGCTCGCCAGCGCGCGGGCTATTTCAAGCCGGCGCTGCGAACCATAAGGGAGATTTCGCGCGTACTGTTGCGCATCGTGTTCCAGACCGACAAACGTCAGCAGTTCGAGCGCGCGAGCGTGAGTCTGAGCCTCTTCCTTCCGCCCAAAGGAGGTGTGCAAGAGACTATCCCAAAGTTTCGCGTGCATTCGCGGATGTTCACCCGTCATCACGTTGTCGATCGCCGACATGAACGAAAACAATCGAATGTTTTGAAACGTGCGCGCAATTCCGGCATCGATAATCTGGTAGGTCGGACGACGGTCGATGCGTTTTCCGGCGAACATGATCGCTCCGGAAGTTGGCGCGCAGACTCCGGTGATGAGGTTGAAGACCGTCGACTTCCCCGCACCATTGGGGCCGATCATCGCCAGAATCTCACCTTCTTCTATCGCGAAATCGAGGTTCTCCACGGCGACGAGGCCGCCGAAGTGCTTGCACAGCGCCGAAACGTCGAGCAGCGCCATTAGCTGCCGGGCTCGCCGAGCGGCGTGCGAAGTTCGGCGCGGCGTTTGCGATTCGGCAACAACCCCTCCGGCTTAAAGAGCATGATCCCGACCAAAATCGACCCGTAGATCAGCAGATGAAAGTTGGTAAAGTCGACGTTCAGATGCAGCGCTGCTCCGATTGTGTTGGCTTGCGGCAACAGCACACTATTGACGAATGTCAAGATCAGACCTCCGACGATGACGCCCGGAATGTTGCCCATGCCGCCAAGCACCAGCATCGCCAGAATCAAAATGCTGACGCTGAACTGAAACGAGTCGGGCGAAACTAAGCTCAGCTTGGATGCGAAGACGACGCCGCCGAGCCCACTGAACGCCGCTCCCAGCGCGAATGCTGCGAGTTTGGTCGTCGTTGTATTGATGCCCATGTGCCGCGCCGCGAGTTCGTCCTCGCGAATCGCGACCCAGGCGCGGCCCAATCGACTATTGCGCAGATTGTTCGCGAGCCACAGGCCGAGTGCGATCAGCCCGAGGATCACGTAATAATACGGCAGCGAAACGACGCCGAACGAATGTCCGAAGAAGGTCGGCGTATCTAGACCGCTGATTCCGCT
>JALYVT010000017.1 GCA_030853105.1 Vulcanimicrobiota bacterium | reverse complement strand
GCAAAGCGACTTCCGGCACGGAAACGGTACCCCGGTGACCGTCAGTGCAGGGATCGCCGTCGCAGCTACCTCCGACACGGTCGAAACGCTGCTGGCGCGCGCCGATCGAGCACTCTACGAAGCCAAGCGCGGCGGGCGCAACCGCGTTGTTGAGATACCCGCCTGATGATCGATTCACACGCGCACATTCACGACAGAGCATTCGAAGAGGATCGCGCCGCGATGATCGAGCGCGCGCGAACCGCAGGCGTGGATGAGATCATCACCGTTGGTTGCGACATTGCAGACACTGCGCGCGCGATAGCCTGCGCGAACGAATTCGAGCTATATGCATCCGCCGGAATTCATCCGCACGAGGCGAAGAGCGCGCCCGCCGATATCGCTGCCGCGTTTGCTCCGTTTCTTGCCGATCCGCGCGTTATCGCTATCGGTGAAACGGGATTGGATTACTACTACAAACACAGCGATCGCGACGCGCAAATCCGCGTCCTGCGCGATCAGTTGCGGTTAGCGCGCGAACGCAATTATCCGGTTATCTTCCATCAGCGCGACGCCTACGACGATTTTATGAGCGTTTTGCGAGAGGAGTTTGTGTCGGGAATGCGCGGCGTCATCCACTGTTTCACCGGTGATGCGCAGCAAGCGCGCACGTACACGAGCGAGTTTGGTTTGCTGCTGGGTATCGGCGGCGTCTTCACCTTCAAAACCGCCTCAAACGTTCGCGATGCAGTCAAATCCGTTGGAATCGAACACCTGATAGTGGAAACCGACTGTCCATATTTAGCGCCCGTACCCTTACGCGGAAAACGCAACGAACCGGCGTTCATTACCCACACCGCCCAGCTCCTCGCCGATGAACTGGCACTCCCGCTCGCTACCGTGCTCAGCACCACCGACGCGACCGCGCGATCGCTATTCGCTCTTCGACGTTAACGCGACTCCGGTCGACCAGTTTTGTTCGAAGCGACGGTGGAGCGTTTGAACGACGTCGGGCGCATTGGTGCGCAGGCCCCAATCGAGCTGATCGTCCACTCCGAAGGTTGCATTTGCGCTGCCGAGCCAAGCGCGTTGACCTGACAAAGCCATCTTTTCGTCAAGGTCACAGACACGAACTTCGACGCCGTCCTGCCGGAGACGTTCGAGTGCCTGTGCTTCTCTTGGGTTCGCTTTAAGGTCGCGCGCGTTTACCAGCAAACGCACCGGCACGTGCTGCGTGGCGAGAAATTTAATCGCGCCGTAGACTCGGCGCGAGTACCCGAACGACTCGCTTTCGACATCAACGTTTTTTGCATGCGCGCTGCCATATAGCAAGCGCGCTTCTGCGGCCAGCGCATCAGCTTTGTCGGTCCAAAAACAAGGGTTGTGCGTTGATTTCCGACCTCGCAACGCATTTAGCACAGCGCTCGCATCGGTTGCGAACGCGTCGCGCACGATGAAATCGTCGCCGTCGGCGGGCCAATTGCGATCGTCTAAAAAGGCGACTCCATCAACAATAGCCGCCTTCATGTGAAGAGGTGCCTGCCCATCCGCATCACTTGCGTCTTGCAACCGCGCGTCCGCGCCGAACTGAGCAAGCGCGTTCACGGCGGCTTGATTGTCCCGCAAGAGTTCGCCGCCTGAGTCGGCGAAGGGCCGACCCTCCAACCGCACCGTAACCCGCGCCCCCCGCTCAGCGGCCGCTTCCAGCGCATCAAGCACCGGACCCGGCTGCAGCACGTACGCGCTCAGGGTCACGCTGCGGGAGCGCTCGATCGCCGCGACAAGCTGATGAGTCGATGAAACGCCGATCATTGACTGACAATCCCACCGGCGAATGCCTCAGCAAGGTGTCGGGTAGCCCAATCGGGCAGGTCAGGATGCTTCGGGGCCAGCCTGGTTGAAAGCAAGGCGCAGATGATGGCCAGTACCAACAAAGGCGCCTACGTGCGCGACATGTTCGCGCAAATCGCGCCCAAGTACGATCGCGCCAACCGCGTACTGACGGCCGGGATGGACGAACGCTGGCGTAAACGCGCGATCGCTCAGTTGGACCCGCCCCTCGCCGGCACGATTTTGGATTTGTGCTGCGGAACGGGCGATGTCGTCTTCCACCTCCTTCGTACCGATCCGAGCTTAAGCGTAACCGGCATCGATTTCTGCGAGCCGATGCTGGCCGGCGCCCGCAAGCGCGCGAGCCATCTGACCCAACAGCATCCACGGTTTATCGAAGGTGATGTGACGGCGTTGCCGTTTGCAGATCGCGCCTTTGACGGCGCAACGATGGGGTTTTCACTGCGCAACGTAGTCGATATAGACGGGGTGTTGTGCGAGGTGCGCCGCGTTCTGCGCCCGGGTTCCCGGTTCGTGAATTTGGACGTCTCAAAAGCACCCAATAAACTCTGGAAGCGTTGCTTCGATCTGTATTTCTACGGCGTCGTACCGTTCGTCGGCGGTTTAGTCGGTGGCTCTAAGCAGGCCTACCGCTACCTTCCGCAGTCGCTCACGCACCATCCGAATGCCGACGCCCTGTGCGAACGTTTCAAGGGAGCGGGGTTCGCCGACGCGGGGTACATACCGCTCATGGGCGGTGCGATCGCAATCCACTACGGAACCGCGCGATGATTGAACACGCCCGCAGCGATTCGCAGTTGTATGCGTTGGTCGAAGAGTTTTTTCGCACATCATTTTCGACGGATAACCCGCTTATTACCGAAGCCGTTCGTCGAATGCTGGCTGCCGGCGGTAAGCGCTTGCGCCCGCGAATGACCTTGCTCGCCGCGCAAATGGGCGGGGGTTCGCCGGAGCAGCACCTGCCGCTAGCTGCGTATATGGAACTCATTCATGTCGCGACGTTAATCCACGATGATGTCGTCGATCAGGCCGATACGCGACGAGGCGTGAATGCGACCGCCATCGACTACGGAAACCGGATCAGCGTCCTGGCCGGAGATTATTTATTCGCATGGATATTCAAAAATGTCACCGCCGAATATCCGCACCCGATTCCGCATATTCTTTCGGCGACCTTAGCGGCGATCTGCGACGGTGAGGTGCTGCAGTTGCGGGCACTCGGGAATATCGAGCTTCCGCTCGCCGCCTACATCGAGATCGTCGAAAAGAAGACGGCCAGCCTATTTGCAGCCTCGGCGCAGTGCGGTGCCATCATGGCCGCAATTTCACCTCAAGAGATTGCGGCGCTGCACGACTTTGGTCTTGCCTACGGCATCGCGTTTCAGATGAACGACGACCTGCTGGACATGACCGCCGACGCCGCACTCTTGGGAAAGCCGGTCGGCAACGATCTGCGCGAACGAAAGATGACAGTCCCATTAATTCTTGCCCTTTCCGGGGGCGATGGTGATCTTCGCACGCGTGTCGAACGTTTCTACACCAGCGCAGACGACAACGGTATCCCCGAGATCATTACGCTGATCGAGCATCATTCCGGATTTTCCCAGACCCGCCTCAAAATTGCTCAATATATCGAACAAGCCAAACGCTCGCTCACTATCTTATCTGGCGGCCGATCGAAGGCCGAACTGCTCGATCTCGCAGATGCACTGCTCGACCAATAGTTGTCTAGAAAGCTAAGGATCCACAACCATGCTACATCCCATTCTCGCGTTCGGGTTCAGCCCGGAGATCATCGGTCTGCTCGTCATCGGCGCGGTCATTCTGTTCGGCGCAGATAAGCTTCCGAAGCTTGCCCGAAGTGCCGGACAGGCAAAAAAAGAGTTCATGGCGGGGCAAATCGAGGCTGATGCCGCCGCCGACAGAGCCCGCGAGGAGGCGCGGATGCGTGCTCAAACTGCGGCAAGCGATCCGATGAACGACGTTGCGACCAACACCGGCAGCGGCCAAGTCGTTCCGCCGCCCACTCCCGGAAAAGGCACGCTCAGCAGCTAGAGGGTGAGCGAACAGTTTTGTTAGCCGAGCGGCCGGCTGGGGCGCCCGGCGATCAGTGGGATCAAAAAGAGATGAGTTTTACGGACCACCTCGGCGAGCTCCGTAAGCGTCTTCTTATTTCGATCGTTACGGTCATTGCGGTTTCAATGCTTCTGTTTTGGCCGTCTCAATTCATTATCAAATGGCTGATTGCCGAGTATTTCAAAGGCATCACCCTGCATGCATTTGGGCCGGCCGACGTTATCATGACCGAGTTCAAGTTTTCGATTTACGGCGCGATCGTGATCGGTTTGCCGGTGCTACTCTATCAAGCTTGGATGTTCATCGTGCCGGCATTTCACCCGAAGACGCGGCGAATGGTCTACTACTACGTGGCGCCGTCGCTGTTTCTGGCGCTGGGGGGTCTTCTGTTTGCGCACTTCCTCGTACTTCCGCGCGTGGTTCACACGCTGATCGGCGTCACCGAGGGCCTCGCAACCCCGACGTTCGGCATCGAATCGACGCTGAATTTTCTGCTTATCATCCTGCTTGCATTTGCGCTCATTTTCCAATTGCCGATCGTGATGGTGGCCCTTGCGCGAATTGGAATCGTCAACGCCGGATTACTCGGAAAATGGCGCCGGTACGCATTCTTCGGGTTTTTTGCGTTCGGCGGCCTGGTCGCGCCCGATGGCAATCCGCTCACCATGGCGATGATGGCATTGCCGATGTATGTACTGTACGAGGCGAGCATCTGGATCATCAAGCTGCTTGAGAAGTCGTGGCGCCCCTCGGCGTCCCGGGTCTAAGCTCAAAGCCTGCAATGGCAAGCCTCGCGCCGACGCGCTCGCATTTCGGCGAGCTTTACAACGATTTCTTGCGAACCTTCAGCAACGTGCTGTTCGCGGTACTGCTGTTTGTTGTTTGGGGGGTGATGACGCTGATTGGCGTTGTCGTCGATCAAGGCAAAGACCCGTCGGTCTACTTTGCCGCCTACCCCGCCGCGATCGCGCGGCTAATCCTGCGGTTGGGTCTGGACAACATTTATCACAGCTACGCCTATGTCGGTATTATCGCGCTGATTCTGATCTCTTTGACGGTCTGCACGTTCAAACGCGTTATCCCCGCACGCTTGCCGCGATTGCGTCCGATCCTGATCGACAAGATTCCGCTCAGCGCAACCGTGGTTGTCGGCGGCGATGCGTCAACCGCACGCGCACGAGTCGCAGCATTTTTCGCCGCGCGCGGCTGGCAGGTTCGCAAGCGTGAGTTCGGCGGCACGGAGTGGGTCTTCGCCGATAAGCATAATTGGGCACGCCGCGGCGTACTTGTGGCGCACATCGGATTTGTCATTATCGCCGCTGGTACGTCGATCTATTGGTGGAAAGGGTTCTCCGGCGACGCAACAATTTTGACCGGTCAAACGGTTACTGTTCCGAAGACCAATGCCGAGATTCGGCTCGATGGATTCCAATACAAGATTTCTCCGATCCTCACCAAGGGCGGCATGGTTTACCAACCAATCGATTACGTTTCGCAGCTTACGGTAAGCGGTAAGGACGGAATCCCGCGCCACGAGACCCTGCGTGTAAATCATCCCATCAATGTCGATGGAACGCTGTACTATCAGTCGAGCTATGGATTCGGCATGCGGTTTTTGGTGACGCACAACGGTACGCGCAATGCTTCGCTCTCCAACACCACGCTGCAGCAGGGCGATGTGATGACGCTGCCCTCCGGCACGCGCTCGATCCAGTACAGTCAATTCGTGGGAACGATCGATAAACACACCGGTGCACCGACCGCCGATCCGCGGGTCAACAATCCGGGCGTCGTGTTGGATGTTTTTCAGGGCGATCAGCCGGTGGGGTCGGCGCTCGTGCCGCTGCGCACCGGCCTCGATCTCGGCGGCGGCTGGCGAATCACCCCGCAGAGAGACATTCTCTACAGCGGCCTGCAATATCGCTACGATCCCGGGGTCGAGCTTGTCGGGATCGGCGCGTTTGTATTGCTAAGCGGACTCATCATCGCATTCTATCTGCTCCCGGCACGGCTCTACGCGCGGGTCGACGAATCATCAGATGGGCGCTGTGAAGTGGGCCTAGCGGCCACGACGGTAAAAGGCTATGATATTTTCGAGGGCCAGTTTCGCGATCTTATCGCCGATTTTCATCGGACGGAGGCAACCTAATGCAGACAGCTGCGCACGCATCGCTCGATCAAGTGCTGCTCGTGATTTCCCTATGTGCTTATACGGTCGCAGCGATTGCTTTGTTTATCTATCTTTTTTCGCGCGAGGAGTGGCTTAAACACTTAGCGATTCCACTAACGATCGCGGGCTGCGTCGCGCAGTTCATTCAGCTCGGTGCGCGGTTCGAATTGACCGGCGTCTGGCCGTTGCTCAATCTCTACGGATCCCTGTCGCTGTTTGCCGCGATGTCGGTCGCGATCTTTGTGGTGTTTGCGTTTAAGTATAAGCTGTGGTTTGCGGGCGGGTTTGTGTTGGCGATTGCCGCAATTGCGGTGGCCTACGGCGTAACCTGGAACGAGGGAACGATGCCTGCGGTGCCGTCGCTGCAGTCCTACTGGGCGAAGATTCATGTCCCGCTGGTCGTCACATCGTACGCCGCGTTCTTGCTGTCGTTTGTAATCTCGGGTCTTTATTTGGTAAAGTCCTATTTCGAGCAAAGTCTCGGAAGGCGGAGTACGGCGATGATCCCGGCGACAGTCGGCGCAGGCGAAGGATCGATGCACCTAAGCGCGCCGTATTCGGGCGTCAACATCCGTTCGGTTCGAGCGGACACCCCCAACATCGCCGCTGCGGCCGAACAGGGAAGTACGCTCGCGCTCTGGCTGAACACCCTGCCCGGACTTGCGCAACTCGACGTTTTGATCTACCGGTCGGTCGCGGTCGGCCTGCCGCTGCTCACTCTGGGCATCATCACCGGCGCAATGTGGGCTCACGAAGCCTGGGGCGCCTATTGGCAGTGGGATCCCAAGGAGACCGCCGCGCTGTTCTCCTGGATCATCTACGCGAGCTATATGCATCTGCACACCCGCAATCAGTGGCGCGGCATGCGCAGCTCATGGGTGAGCGTGATCGGCTTCCTCTCGATAGTCTTCTGTTATCTGGGTGTCAATATCTGGATCAGCGGCCTGCACAGCTATAAGATGTGATTGCCGGTTTGCGGGGTGTCCATCCAGCGGGCGTCTGGTAGCGTACTAACGATGTGCGACATCTAGAAGCGATTTTCGGCCGCTCGGTCGAACCGGCATCCGAGCATGCAATACGACGACGAGTCTTCGCTGGCGCGCGCCTTCGCGGGGCGCGAGAGAGCGGCTTTTGATGAGGCCTATCGCCGCTTCGGCGGGTTGCTGTATTCGACAGCTATGAATGTTCTGCATGATCCGGACGATTCGCAAGACTGCGTGCATGACGTGCTTACGCGCATTTGGAGCAACCCGAACGCTTATGTTACCCAGCGCGGCGCTCTGCGTAGCTTTCTCGTCGTCTGCGTTCGTAACGATGCGATCTCTCGACAACGCAGCGCGAAACGCTCCGCACTGCTTGCGCAGCGGCTTACAGCCGCTCCTCAAACCGAGGAGTTTGAGATTGAAGACTTCGTGCAGAACGCCAAGCTCCACGATGCGATCCGTCAGCTTCCTCAGGAGCAGCGCAAGCCATTGCTGTTAGCGTACTTCGAACACAAGACCCACGTCGAAGTGGCAAAAGAGACGCAGGTCCCGCTCGGCACTACCAAGAGCCGGCTCGCGCTCGCACTGCGCAAACTCGGCGCCCTGCTTAAACCGGATTACCCGGCATGAACGAGCATATTGACGATCTCGCCGAACTGTACGCGCTCGGCGCACTCGATAAAACCGAAATGCGGGATGTCGAAATCCACATCGAGGGTTGCGCGGCGTGCGCCGATCGGCTGATTCAAGCGCAGGAAAGCATCGCCGCGATCGAGGTACTGCAAGATCGCTTCGATCCGCCGCCCGCATTGGGCGCGCGTTTACAGCGGTCACTCGATGCGGGCGCACCGAGAGCGGCGGTCTATCGTTCAACCTCAATGCGCGGCTGGCCGGCGGTAGCCCTTGCGCTGGCAGCTGCCGTTGCGCTCTTCTTGGTTCCGTTCTCGCTGCTGATGAAGCAAAATACGACGATGCACTCCGCGCTTTCGCAAGACGATACCGCCTTTGCACAACTGCTGGGGAGCGGCTTTCGAGGCGCCAGCTTTCAGGCACGCCCGCAAGATCAAGTCCAGGCCAAGGTGCTCTACGCACCCGGCGGCCAGTGGTACTATGTCATCATCATGCATCCCAAACCCGGAACCCAAGTAGCCTACGTACATGACGGCAAGATGGAGATGCTTGGAGAGTGCGCGATGCGCGGTCACACCGGCACCCTCTTCATGGTGGTGCATCATAAAATGCCGGAGCTGGCGATCCTCCAATCCGGCGAGGTGATCGCCGATGCCCACCTGGCCTTCTAGCGGGGGCGGCGCAGGCAGTACAGAAACCCGCTGGATGCGCAAACCGATCAGCTTCGGCTTGGTCTTTCTCTGGCTTTTCGGCCTGGGGAATCCGCTCGCCGCCGCGCCCCAGCCGCACACGTTCACCGCCGCAATGGCAAAGTCGCTCGACGCGATCGCGCGCCGGCAAGTTCGTTCGGGAGAGACCACCGGTCTCTCAGTCGGGGTGGTTGAAGATGGCCGAATCGTTTTCGCGCATGGCTACGGCCTTGCGAATGCTGCCGCGAAGTTGCCGACAGGCGCCGGTACGCAGTTTTTCATCGGCGCGATCACACGCCAATTCACCGCCGCCGCAGTCTTGCTGCTCGCGCAGAACAAACAGCTCTCGCTTGACGATAAGATCGTGAAGTATCTTCCCGACGTAACGATCTCACCGAACATCACCGTACTTCAACTGCTGCAGCAGACATCGGGATTGCCGGTGCTTGGTTCTACCGGTATAAGTCCCGATTCAACCAGGCCGATCAAACCGGCCGATATTCTCCAAGCAATCGACAAACTCAAGCCGACATCGGAACCCGGCGCGAAGTTCGTCGAGAACCCACTCAACTATTATTTGGCGGGATTGATTATCGAAAAGGTCAGCGCGTTGCCGCTCTCCGATTATCTCGCCAAGCATATCTTCGAACCGCTTGTCATGAATGAGACCTTCTACTCGGGCGACCAGGGTATCTCTAAAACGCATGCGCTAGGCTACACCGGAAAACCGCATCATCTTCACTCAGCGCCGTCGCAAGACTTGACCCGCACTTTCGGCTCCAACGGCCTAGTCTCAACGGTCTACGATCTCGCGAAATGGGATATCGCTCTGCCGATTCTGCTGAACGTCGACAGCATCCGAGTGATGTTCACCCCATCCAGTCCGAGCTCGGCGGCGCCCTACGGAATGGGCTGGACGATCGATCAGCGCGCAGGCCACCGATACGTGTGGCAGAACGGCCGAATACCCGGCTATCATGCGATGAATGCGGAACTTCCCGACGACCATATTGCGGTCATCGTGCTGACCAATACGGATGATTTCGCCGGCCCAACCGTACAGCCCGAAGCGCTTGCGGGCCAAATTCTCGATGTTGTCGCGCCGCCATCCGCCGCACACGTCGGCAACGCGATTGTAACTCGCGCCAAAGAGTGGCTCGAACGCCTGACCCGCAATGACATCGATCGCACGCAGCTGACACCAGCCTTCAGCGCGTATCTCACCGATGAGCTGGTTGCGAAAACCAACCTTCGTTCGCTCGGTAAACTGATTACGCTGACCCCGATTGCAAGTTATAGCGAGAACGGTGATGCGGTGTACGAGTTCCTTGCGCAGTTCGCGAAGTTGAGCTATCACTACAAGATGAGTATCAGCGCTAACGGAAAGATCGACGGACTCGTTTTCCTACCGTGAAAAGCACGGCGAATGCACGACGAATAAAAAGAGGGGGCTCCGTATTTCGGAACCGCCTCTCTATTAAGACCGACTCGGTGAGTTAGAGTCCGCTTATGTCAACCGCAATCGCATGACAGGCCATGACACGCGGCTGATGCGACGGCGCGCACAACGGATGGGTCGGCAGACCGCGGAGCGCCGCGAGCCGTTGCACGACATCAGGTGAGCGAGCCGGAATTCGGCTATGCCCGTTGATCGAAAGCGGATCGATGCCGCCGATGCCGTTGGGCGTTCCGATCCCGGTCGGCCCGTCGTATCCCGCTTGAGCCGTGCAGAAGTAGAGGGTCGGACCGGCGCACGGTGCGCTTGTTCCGACTCCCGAAGCGCCAAGGCTGTTACCGCTTACAACATCATAGTACTGGGAACGGTGCGAATATGGATACGATCCGTCGTTTATGCTCGCCGTATTTGATGAGAGAGCGTACATCCCAGCGATAACCGGTGTTGCCAAGCTGGTTCCGCCGACAACGCCCCATCCGAGTCCGCCAGGGTTATTCGTGTTGTACACGGCGATGCCGGTGACTGGATCGGCAACTGCCGAGACATCGGCCGTCATACGCATCGTGCAACCGGTATCGGTCTGCCATGCCGGTTTGGGCTCGTAGAGACTGCAGCCGCCCTGGGTTCCTTGATCTATTTGACCCTGGGCCGGGTAGTTGTTCCAAACCGTCTCGGTCCAGCCGCGTGCGCTGTTGTCGGCGACCAGGCTTGTGCCGCCAGCTGCCGTGACATACGGCGATGAGGTTGGATACTGAGGATTGCCTTGATAATCGGAATCGCCGGTAGCGAACACGTCGGGGATCCCGGGATTATTGAAGTACGTAATATCCTTGGCTGTTTCGGTTGGATATTCAGGACTTGACCAGCTGTTGCTGATGACGCTCGCTTTGAGCACGGTCGCAGCGCTTTTCACTCCGGTATAGAGGTCGCTTGACACCGGGCTATTCACTTCTACCAACACAATTTTGCAGTTTGGGCAGGTCGCTGAGACCGCGTCGAGGTCGAGCGATTCTTCACCCTCCCAACCGCCGGTTGAATCGGTCGCAGGCAAGGTTGTCCCGCCGTTTTGATCGACTTGCTTGAAGCAGCCGTTCGCCTTCGTGCAAGCCGGCAGGTTAAACATCGTGCGATACGTCGCCAGGTCGGCTTCGGCGTTTGGATAATCATATGCGTCTACAATCGCGACCGTCTTGCCGGTGCCCGCACTCGTCTGCGAAGCGATGCTATAGGCATTCTGCAGATCGCACGGATACAAGCCGGATATAGCTTGTTGCGTATGCACATTGATACAACCGCTTTTGAAGCTCGCGACGGTGATCGGAGCCGCCGCGGTAACCCCACCGCTGCTTGCATTAATTGCCGTTCCGGGAAATCCGCCCGCGCCGTTATAGTTGAATGCAATCGGAGTCGCATTGCTGGTTACGCTTGTCGGAGAAACGCTGCTATCGCCGGAAGTATCACTGTTGGTTAACGTCACCGTGGTTGTATAATTACCGACGATCGTGTTTCCGGTCGCGTCTTTGGCGGTTACCGTAATCGGGGTTTCCGACGTAGCGCCCGGAATAAGAACCGGACTGGCGCTGATTGCAAGCGAAGCAATAACGCCCGAGAAGCTGATGTTTACTGAGTTTGCAACTCCGGCGGCAATCGCTTGCGTAAGGCTCCCTGTCGAGAGCAGATTTCCTTTCGCTGCGGTGTCATCGTACAAGCTCACCGCAAACGCGTCGTTGCCTATTGGAGCTAGTACGGTGGCCGAACAGCTTGAAGTGCATTGCACCACTTGCGCGGCGCTGCCGTTTACAGTAATTGACGCTGACTTGGTGCCGGTAGAGATATACTTCGGGGTCACTGCGTTTTGCGGGATGACGATGTGAAAACCGACCGGCACGCGGTCTTTCGAAGCCTCCGTTGCGGTCGCGGGAAGCGAAGAGTTCGAATTGCCTGAACAAGCAGCCAGCGCCGCCAACATCGCGACCGCGCCAAGGCGATACGAGAAAGTGTTTACCATTTTAGGAACCTCCTACGCTGGTAGTTGTGATCGTGATTGCAACCGACTGGCTTTGGCCCGGCGCGCCGGTGACGACCAGGTTACAGGTGCCTGCCGCAATCGGCGTGACATCAAAGCTCGTAGTTGAGCCAGGATGCGCTGCGACCGTTGCTATTGCCGCGCAGGTGTTCCCAGCGGTAAACGTTCCAGCGAAATTGGGTTCGCTCGCCGTAATGGTCTGCGTTTGCGACGAACCGGTACCCAAAAACGCAAGGCTCGATGGTGCAACGCTCACGGCCCCCGGCGACGGCGCGGTGGTTGGCGGCGTAGTTGGAGGCGCGGTGGGCGGGACGGTGGGCGGAGAGGTTGGCGGCACTGTAGGAGGCGCCGTTTGAGGCGGGGATGTAGGGGAGATCGGCGTGGGGTTGCTCCCGCCGCCTCCGCATGCGACGAGCGCGCTGATGAAGATCAGCGCCGCTAAGCTTCGGATATTCATTGTGAGTAAAAGCCCCTTCAAACCAAGCTGTAACCGGCACCCGCAGTGCCGATAGGTGCAGAAACTCGACGAGCGTACAAGCGCTCGCCGATCGATCCGATTCCGTGGTGTTCTTTAGGTGGCGAGGGGTTCCTTGCCGGTTAGGATTCGCCGCTCGCCAGGCGTCGGCCGGTCGCTTCGATGACCTTGCCGAGCATACTCACCGCTTCGGCCCTGGCGGCATTGCTGAACATGTACTTGAGCTTCTCGTCAGAATCTTCGACGATCACGACAGCCTTTTTGCCAGCGCGCACGGCCGCGACCAGCCGAGCAAAGTAGGCTTCATCTTCAGGCGAGAGAAAGGCGCCGCCCGGCGCTATTGTGTCGGAAGCGCCGATATAGTCAGATAACAACGCATGTAACAGCGCGTTTAAATCCCTTGGAGTGTCCACGAGCGAGCACCTCCATGCCCAATTGTAGTATCGACCACCTCCGACAAAAGGTTTATTGCGAAGCCGCGCATCGGAGCCAAAACAGCGCGAGCAGCGTTTTTGCATCTCGCAAGTCACCGGCCTCGTACATCTCCCACGCAGAGTCAGCGTCCACGATTCGAACCTCAATTCGCTCATCCGCGTCGAGCCGCTGCTCGCCGGGCCGCAATCCGTCGGCCACAAACAGATGAAGGAACTCATCGCAGAAGCCCGGCGTCACGTACACGGCGGCGACTTCGCGGATCGTTTGCGCGGTGAATCCGGTCTCTTCCAGCAGCTCGCGGCGCGCCGCCGCGGCGACCGATTCGCACGGGTCGATCAGTCCGGCGGGAATCTCCCAGAGCGATGCTCCCACGGCGTGCCGGTATTGACGTACCAGGACAAACTTGCGCGGTTCCGGGATCGCTAGAACGGCAACCGAACCCGGATGCGTGACGATATCGAGGTCGTGGGTGTCTCCGTCGGTGCCTGCGACGCGATCGGTGCGCACGGAGAATATTTTGCCGTCGAAGATCGGTGTCGACTGCAGGACAATCGGGCGTTCATTCATACCGGAGACTTCACCGGCTTAACGGGAAAGACCATCGTCGCCTCGTACTTCGACGACGTGCGCCGCCAATCACAATCCACGGTACTGAACGAGCTCATCTGGCTCGGCACCTTCATCTTGATCTTCGTCGCAGTGCTGGCGATCGTAAACCTAACCATCGTCGCGCAGGGGTTCAACGCCAAGATCGGCATTTTGCTGGCGGCGGTGATAAGCGGCGTGCTGATGATCGGTCTGCGCTTTTGGATCACGCAGCGCAAGAGTAGACCCTAACATGCCGCAGACGCTCGGCGCGCATAACCCGCGAATCGAACTTGCGCGCGATCTGCTCAAGAAAAAGGGCCGCCGCGCGAACGGACTCTTCTCGTTCGAGGGGCCGACGCTGTTGGACGAGGCGCTGCGCAGCGGGGTCGCGATTGAGTCGGTCTTCGCGACCAAGCAGGCTTTTGAGAAAAGCGAAGCCGCCAAAACGCTGGAGGTTTCAGGCGTCCCGGTTTACATTGTGGGCGACAACACATTTTCGCGTATATCCGATGTCGATAATCCAACCGGGCTGCTGGCAATCGCGCCGCTGCAGATCAGCCCGCTCGATGAGGTTTTGCGAGATCCCGGTCTGGTGCTGATTTTGGCCGATCTATCGGATCCAGGAAACGCCGGGACGCTGCTGCGCTCCGCCGAGGCGTTCGGCGTGACCCGTGTCGTCTTCGGCACTCTCGGGGTGGAACCGCGCCACCCCAAAGTGGTCCGCGCCGCCATGGGCTCGGGTTTTCGGCTGGAGATCGCGCTCGCAGGCCCTGAGCAGGTCCAGACCATCGCACAAGGCGCCGACTGGCAGGGAATCGGACTCGCGGCTGACGCGCCCCCGCTGGCAGAGGCGGTTTTGCCCACCCGAGCCATGCTGGTCGTCGGAAACGAACGCGCGGGGCTGGGCCCGTGGGAGGCGATCTGCGCGACGAAGCGGTCGATCCCGATGGCTGGTCCGACCGATTCCTTGAACGCGGCGATCGCCGGCTCGATCGCCCTCTACGAGGCGAGCAAGCGCCGATGACGGCCGGATTTCGGGAGCTTGTCAAGAGAGTCTAAAACGGCCTAAAAGTCAAGACTGGTATACGAAAAAGTCGCATGGTATACTCTGGAAACGGCGAGCAAAGACCGCCGAACTCAGCGCCGCAGAGAAGGAGACTCCGAGAGCCGATGGCTACCTCCGACTTATTTTGGAAACTCTTCGCTGACACCGGATCGATCAGCGCATATCTCGTTTACCGACAGCTTCACCCCACCCCGGCTCCTACCTGACCTCCGCAAGCAGCAAGTGTATTTCAAGAGCGCCCGGAAGATAGAACTCCGGGCGCTTTTTTGTGCGCTTTTCTTTTTCTAGAAATATGATGAGTGATTTAGCCAGTCAATTAGCCGATCTGCAGACCCGCTTTAACGCAGCGCTCGCACAAGCCGAAACTCCCGATGCGCTTGAGGCCGTTCGGGTGGCGTTTTTAGGACGCAGCGGTGAGATCACGACGCTGCGCCGGAGTATCGGCTCGCTGCCCGGACCCGATCGCCCGAACGCCGGCAAAGTCGTGAACGAAGTCGTCGCAGCGCTCGAAGCGCAGCTGGAGACAGCGCACTCCATGCTGCAACTACGCAAGTTCGACGACGCGCTGGCGGTTCGCATCGACGTCACCTTTCCGGCACCGCCTTCGCGCCTGGGTTCAATTCATCCGATCCGTCGCGTGATGGACGATCTCTGCGGCTACTTTGAACGGCATGGTTTTGCGGTGGTGCTGGGACCCGAGATCGAACCGGACTACTACAACTTCGATGCGCTCAATATACCGGTTGATCATCCGGCTCGTGAAGGTTTCGATTCGTTCTTCTTGACCGACACATTGCTGCTGCGTCCGCACACCTCGCCGATGCAGATTCGCACAATGGAGCACCATCGTCCGCCGATCGCGGTTGTTGTGCCGGGGCGCTGCTATCGTCGCGATGCCGTCGATGCTCGCCACTCCTACCAATTCCACCAATGCGAGGGTCTGCTGGTCGGTGAGGCGATTCATTTCGGTCATCTAAAGGGGATGCTCATCGGCGCATGTCGCGAGCTGTTTGGTCCCGATCAGCAGATTCGGTTTCGGCCATCGTACTTTCCGTTTACCGAACCGAGCGCCGAAGTCGATACGACCTGCCCGGTCTGCAAGGGTCACGGCGGCGATTGCCGCATGTGCGGCGGCTCGGGCTGGATCGAGCTGGGCGGTGCCGGTATGGTACATCCCAACGTGTTGACGCAGATGAACTACGATCCGCAAGTATACTCCGGCTGGGCTTTCGGCTTCGGGCTTGAAAGGATCGCGTTGACGCGCTATGACATCGATGACATCCGGCGATTCTTTGAAAACGATCCCGACTTTTTGAGGCAATTGAGTTGAAAGTTCCACTTGGCTGGCTTCTCGAATATGTCGATCTACCGCAAAGTTCGAAGTCGATCGCCGACGCGTTAGCTCAGATCGGTTTTCCGGTGGATGGCATCATCCCGCGACCTCCGCTCAGCGGAATCGTCGTCGGAAAGATTACCAAGCTCGAGAAGCATCCCAACGCCGACCGATTGCAGATCGGTACGATCGACATCGGCGGACCGAACCTGCAGATCGCGACCGCCGCAACCAATGTTGCCGCAGGTCAAGTGATCCCGATTGCAACCATTGGCGCGCAGCTTGCGAACATGAAGATCGAGCGGCGTAAGATGCGCGGGTTTGAATCCGAGGGGATGATGTGCTCGGCCGAGGAGTTGGCATTGCCGGCAGAATGGTTTGAAGACGGCATCATGCAGCTCGACGCCGATACACCGCTCGGTGCCGATGTTGTCGAACTGTTCGCGCTGCAAGATGATGTGCTCGATGTCGATATCACCAGCAACCGCGTCGATGCCATGTCGATGATTGGGCTTGCGCGTGAACTGTCGGCCGCTTTGAGCGTTCCGCTGAAACTTCCAAATTTCGAAAACCCCGGCAGCGAGCCGGAGAACGGTAGCGCCCCCACCGTCAGCATTGAATCGGCTGATTGCGCGCGGTTTGTCATTCAGCGTTTCACCGATATTCAAGTCGCTGTCTCGCCGGCACTCTTGCGAGTGCGCCTGGCGTTGGCCGGACAACGTCCGATCAACAACATCGTCGATATCTCAAATTATGTGATGATGGAGACCGGCCAACCGCTCCACTTTTACGACGATGGCAAGATTAAAAATCACCATTTGATCGTGCGCGATGCGCGTGAGGGCGAAGTGCTGAAAACGCTCGATGATGCCGAGCACAGACTTCCAACGCTCGCGCTCGTGATTGCCGATGAGCATGCGGCTCAGGGGCTTGCCGGTCTTAAAGGCGGGAAATCGGCCGAGGTGACCGATCGCACGAACGCGATTTTGCTTGAAAGCGCAAACTTTTCCGGTCCGCGTATTCGCCGAATGAGCGCGGCGCTTGGTTTCCGAAGCGACGCCTCGACGCGCCACGAGAAGGCGCTCGCTCTAAGCTTGACCGATATCGGCGCGGCAAGGGCAGCGCAGCTTCTCATCGCGGCCGGAGCGCACGCAGCACCGCCGCATGCGTTCGGCGCAGCGGTGACGCAGGCGCCCCCGATCGACTTCAATCTCCATGAGGTGAAGCGGCTGCTGGGATTTGCGCTGACACCTAGCGATATGCGCCGACACTTGGGCGCGCTCGGATTCACAATCGAAGATAGCGGCGAAGATCGATTCAAAATAGCCCCGCCGCTCTGGCGCAGCGATATTTCGATCGCCGCCGACATCGTTGAAGAGCTAGCGCGGATGGCCGGCTACGCCAAGATCGAGGCTGAAATCCCGCCGATTGTCGAACACGGCATTTCGAGTCAAGCCTATCACCTCGAACGCAAGTTAGCGCGAACGATGGCGGCGCTGGGATATCGCGAGATCATGTCTTACTCGCTTCACGGCATCGGAATAATCAACAAGGTCAAACGCGCCGGAATCGAACCAAGCGCGCAAGCGGTGCAGATCCGCAACCCGCTCTCCGAGGATCAGCGCTACCTGCGGTATGCGCTCGGTCCGCCGATGCTGGAGTATTTGGCGCGCGTCAACCAGCCGATCCGAGTTTTCGAGATCGGACACGTTTTTGCCCAAGAGGATCACATCTCCGAGACGCCGATCCTCTCGTTCGGTTTCACCGCCGAACCGATTGATGAGCCGCACTGGCGCGACTCACATTTCCTCGCGCTCAAGGGCGATTGCGAAGCACTGATTTTGCAGATGACCGGCTGCCATGCGGATGCGGTTCGCGATGTTCGCACCGGATTGCATCCGGGAAAGACCGCGGTCCTCATGCTAGATGGTCGCGAAATTGCCAGCATCGGCGCGGCCGATCCGCGCGTGGTGAACTCGTTCGGTATCCGTCTACCGGTCTATCTAGGGAACATCTACCTGACAAACTTTCCCGATTACACCGCACATTCGTACACGGCACCCTCGCGGTTTCCCTCGACCTATCGCGACCTCGCGTTGCTTATCGCGCCCGACGTTAGCGCGGCGCAGATTACTGCGGCGATTCGCCGCTCGATCGGCTCACTCTGCGTG
The DNA here is from genome assembly GCA_030853105.1 of Vulcanimicrobiota bacterium. Classification (GTDB taxonomy): domain Bacteria; phylum Vulcanimicrobiota; class Vulcanimicrobiia; order Vulcanimicrobiales; family Vulcanimicrobiaceae; genus JALYVT01. Next base: position 1,828 of record JALYVT010000017.1, on the reverse strand, counting down.
GATGCGCGAGCCTTCGACGAATACCGTGGGCCGCAGATCGACCCATCGGTCAAGAGTCTTACGGTACGGGTCATTCTTCAAAAGATGGATGCGACCATCACTGATAGTGATGCCGACACCGCAATTACAGTGGTGCTTGCCGCATTGCGTGATGATTTTGGCGCGAGGGTGCGCGAGTGAGTGTCGTGTGGCCGGATATCGTAATCGCTGCAATCGTGCTGATCGCCGTGATCAAGGGCTTCCGCCGGGGATTCGTTTCAGAACTATCCGGTGCAATAGCGTTCTTTGCGGCGCTCGCGACGCCGTGGTTTTACAACGGGTTTGCAGACGGGCAGATAACATCGGTCACCCATTTGGCACGGGGTTCGGCGCATGTGATCGGCATGGTTTTGATCGGCATCGCAACCTACGTGCTGGTGCTCTTGCTCGCGTGGCTGCTTAACGGGATCGCGAAGCTGCCGATCCTCAACATCGGCAACTCGCTGGCCGGGGCCGCAGTCGGCTTCATAAAATCGGCCGTGTTTTTATGGCTGGTGCTTTACATCGTGCTGTTTTTCCCGCTCTCACCCGATATTCGCCACGACTTGCACCGCTCGCAGCTAGTCGCCTACTTAATTCAGCCCGATAAGCGGATCGACAATGCGATCAGCTCGACCCTACCATGGTTCGCGCGGCCGTTCGCCCATCCATACTTTGCTCGCCACCAAGTGTAGCATCGGTCAGAAACACTTGAAGCGCCGCGCGTACTGCGCAACCGATTGACAGCGGGACATCGCTCTCCAACAAGACAATCTCGAGGCATCCGAGCGCTCCAAGAATATCGGTTTGGGAGATCTCACCCATGGTGCCCATGCGAATGATCTTTCCCTTGAGTTCAAGCTGACCGCCCGAGAGAACAACGCCGCGATCTTCGCGCATCGTTTTCAAGAGTTTCGCCGCATCGAGACCGCTGGGGACATACGCTGCTACAACCGTGTTCGAATGCGCGCCCGGCGCTGAAAACAGCTTCATGCCCAACGCTTCGAATGCGGATCGAATCGCTCGCGCGTAGAGCCCATGGCGATGCCAAATGTTTTGCGCGCCCTGCGAGCAATACCGTTCGAGTGCGGCGTCCAGCGCAAACAGAATCGAGATCGGCGGGGTCCACGGCGTTTGTCCGAGCGCGGCAAACTCGCGCGCTTTTTTCAAGCTGAAGTAGAACGACGGAATCTTCGCGCCTTCAATTGCATGCCAGGCTCGCCCACTGATGGCGACCATCGCAACACCCGGGGGCGCTGCAAACACTTTTTGCGAGGCGCTGACAACGATATCGAAGCCCCATTCATCCATCTTGAATTCGCCGCCACCCATTCCGCTGACCGAATCGACGAGCGTAAGCGCGCCGTGTGCGCCGATTGCACGCGCAATCGCCGACATATCGTTTTCAACGCCGGTTGAGGTCTCGTTGTGGGTCAATAAGATTCCCTTGATCGATCGCTCGCGATCCTGAACTAGTCGCGCCGCGAGTGCTTCGGGATCAAGCGCGCAGCCGAGCGGCGTATCGAGCACCTCGACCTCGCAGCCGTACTGACGCGCTATCGCGATGAACCGCCGACCGAAAACGCCGACCGGACACGCGAGCAGTCGATCCCCGGATGAGAAAGTGCTCACCAATGCCGCTTCTAAACCGCCGGTTCCCGACGAACCCAAGAGCACAATATCACTAGTCGTACCAAAGATCGGCTGCAACCGCTGAGCGATTCGTCCGAGCAATTGAGCAAACTCCGGTCCGCGGTGATCGATCATTGGTTTGGAGAGTGCGGCCAACACCGGCTCGGCAACCGGCACC
>JALYVT010000016.1 GCA_030853105.1 Vulcanimicrobiota bacterium | reverse complement strand
CAAGCCAAAGACCGTGTCGCTAATGAGATTCACCGAGACCGCGCCGTTGCCGATACCGCCCTGGTTGGGTGCACTTGGCGCGATCATGCCGGCAAGCGGCGATGCGCCATCGTCGTAATCAAAAATTCGATTGTAGGTGAGGCCGATCGAGCCGCCGGGCAGCGAGCGTAGTTGCTGCACGACGCGACCGGTTATCATGTACCGCTGCGAAGCGGTATTATTGGTTCCGGTCACGCCGTTGTATTGAACGGTGACCCGCGTCCCCGGCGGAAGCGGATTTGCAAACGCGACGCTGTTGTAGGCGTCGTTAAACGTGAAGCTGTTTGCGATCGCCGCGCACGGCCCGCTCGGGGACGCGCCGCCGATCACTTGGCCCGCCGAATCGAACATCGTCCCGTTGCAGCTCGAGATAAAAACGGTGCCGAGAATCGCCTTGCGGTTCAGTGAAACTTGTGCTAATCCGGAGCCGCCCGCGGTAAAGCTCTGCGAGAAACTCGCGCCGCCGCCCGGCGCACCTACCTGCAGATAGCCGCCTTGTGGCGGCGTTACAGGATAGAGGATCGTATTGGTTCCGTATCCGGTCGGGTCGAGCAGGCTGGTCTGGTTGCTTGAATACAACAGCGTCGGGTCGACGCGTGCAACCGAGAAGTACAGATCGGTCGTTCCGTTCAGTCTCCCCGAAAATGAAAGGCCCTTTAAGTACGGTTGGAGCGGTGCACCGTAGTGCGGGTTCGCCGTATTATCGGGAGCGCGGAATGCGAGGCCGGTCAGCGAACTCGGCATGTTATCGAGCTCGCCAAATCGGGCGTTCAGGTTGGTAACTGCGCCTGTTTTTGCGATGTCCACGCTCACACCGGGCTCGATACCGAAGTGCTCTTGCTGCCCGAATGGACCGCCGTACTGATAGCTCAGTATTCGAATCGGAATTGCAATCTGCAAGTTATCGCTCACGCGGTAGCCGAACGTTAAGCTGTCGTTATACCGCAACCGAACGCCGCTCGAGGACGGATTGAAGAAGTCGTTGCTCCAATCGGTCTGCAGAAACGTTGTCACGAACGGATCGGCTGGGCCCCCGCTGATATTGTGCGGCGTCACCACATTTTGGCGCTGCGAAAAGTTCGGACGGAAATCGGCGTGAACGGAGATCGCTTGAGCGGCGCGCGTGCGCGCATCCAGAGTTTGCATCGACTCTTCTAAATTGGTCGTGCGCACACCTAAGCCGTCGAGTTCATCTTTGAGCGCATCGATCAGGCGCTGAACTTTTTGAATATCGGATTTTGATGCGCCCTGAGCCTGGACGTGCGCGACCGCGCGCGCGACCACGACAGCCATCTCTTGGCGGCTCATCGAACGGTCGCCGCGAAAGGTCCCGTCCGGATAGCCTTCGATGATACCGTCGGCCGAGAGACTCTGGATAGCCTGATAGGCCCAGTTATTGCCGCTTACATCACGCAGGGGGTCGGCGCGCACAATGCCAACGGCCGACAGCGCAAGCACGAGCACTGCAGCGAAGGCAAAGCCGGCGAATCGAGTACGCAATTCCTCTCCCAAAAACCGATGCGTTTATTTAGGTACCCAAACGGACACCTTATGTTACTTTGTCATCCTGAGTAGGTTCGCCGGGGCGAACCGTAATCGAAGGACACCGCTTCTTCTATATCGTCCAAAAAGGCCGGACCCTACAGATACGACGCGGCCCGCGTCCGCCCCGCTACGCCTCAGCGCAGGCTGGCCAGGTAACGGCGGGCAATGAGCAGGGCGGCGTAGTCGTCGATTGGGCAGGGGGGGAGCTGGAGGCCGATCGGGATCAAGCGCCGCCAGCCGCGTGGCGGATGATCTGCAAAATATGCGGCCCGTGCGCGCAGGCTGGTTTCGTATTCGTCAATTAGAACGAGGGGGATTTGAAAGCAAGCAAGCAACGAGCCGATATGATCGGCGTGCGTCCCGCGCCCTAAGGCAACGGTGCTAATCGGATGGCGCGCCGCCAGTTCGGTGACCCGACCGACCAGCGCTTCGAGGGCCACGACGCCCTGCTCCAGGGACGGCGATACCGCATCGCTTGCAGCCGCATACCCGACCTTCATTGTTCCGGGGTCGATCCCAAGGACTACCCGATCTATTTTGCCGGCGATGGCTCTAGCGATACCTTCACCGGAATAAAGCCGGTGTGCGAGTAGACATCCGCCTCCGCAGTTGCGACCAGATAATATTTGCTGTTTCCGCGCCGCAGCTTGGCTTGCATCGCATTCCCCTCGGCCACCGAGACATCCAGCCGCGTTTGAGAAGCAAACCAAATCGGCATGCCGTGTCCTAAAGAGGCGTCTTGCGCGACGGCCGTTTGCAGTGCGGTCAGCGCGTACGGCAGGTTCAGATTCGGATTGGCTTCAACTCCGATACTGCGAATCGTCTGTCCGGCGGCATAGATCAGATGATCCGGAAACGGTGTCAGACCGAAATGAACGCGATCGCCTTTGAACAGATTTTGATCGGCAGTCGCGAGCACCAAGACATTATTTTGCTGCAATAACGATTGTATTTGGACGTTTAAAAAACTCTTCAAAGTCGAATCGATGTTTTTCGGAACCTGAAACGGTTTCAGCCCGCGCGGCACATAGTATCCATTCACATACTCTACCGTCTGATCGAAAAATTGACGCAGCGCGGTAAGGCGTGCGGCCGGAGTCTCATTCTGGCGAAGAATAATACCGTCCAGCGGATTCATGAGGTCGTTCACGCCGACGACAACTTGTGTGTTTCGACTGAGCTTGGTCAACTGTTCGGCCTGGGCTTGCAATTGATTGACGCGGTTGTTGACGGCATTTAGGCGGAAGAACGCGGTCTTTACCGTCTCGGATGAAAAAATGGCGCCAAGGGTTACGAAGAGCGCAATCACAACACCCGTTCCGATTGCGATGATCGTGGACGTGTACCGAGGGCGGATCCCGAAAAGCGTCAAGCGGCGGCGGCCGACCTGATGCCCGACGCGATCGCCGATGTACGCAATCGCGCCGGCGAGCGCCGCGATAAAAAGCACCAGGCCGACTCCGTGCAAAATATCGGTCATCTCAGATTGCCGCCGCGCGGCGCAGACGAGCGCCCCCGATAACGGTGAAGATTATGTTCGGCATCCAAGCGGCGATCGGTGCAAGCCAAAGCGCCGCGCTTCCAACGTACGAGAAGATCGTCAGCACGATGTAGTAGACAAACACGATCGCAACCGCCAGTCCAAATCCCAAACTCGCGTTTCCGCCGCCGCGCGTCGAGCGCAGACCGAACGGAACCGCGATCAGCGTAAAGACGAAACAAGCAAACGGCAAGGCAAGCTTCTCCTGATACGTTTCGGTATACTTTTTCAAATCGCCGGCCGCCAGCTGGCCTGAACGAATGATTTCGGCAATCTGCGCGCGGCTCATCTCCTCGGGGTTGTTGTGCACGACGCGCTTAAGGATGTCGGTTGGCTTCTCGCCGATTTGCACCTGGGTCGTCGGAGTGCGCGGCTCAGAAAAGATCGTCCCATCTGGATTAAACCGGTAGGTGCTCGCATTTTCGAGCACCCATTGCTCCGCCGAGAACTGCGCTTTATCGGCGAAGATAATCTGAGTCGGTTGCTCGGCAGCGTTGTATTGGATCATGGTGACGTGGAGCAGCGCCTGTGTGCGGCGCTCCATCGAGGCGGCGAACGTCACTTGCTGGCCGCCGCCCGGAAGCGGGGCCTTCACCGTTAAGTCTTGATTGAAGGTCGTTGTGTGATTGATCGCGGTTTCGGTGATGAGACTAACCTCGTCGCTCGCATACGGAACCACCTCTTCTTGCAGAAAAAGCATTACAAACGAGATGAGAAACCCGGCCGCTAGCATCGGCGCGACAACGCGCAAAAACGTTATCCCGCCGGCCTTCATCGCGGTAATCTCGCTCTCGCCCGAGAGCCGCTGAATCGCCAACAGCGTGCCGAGCAGCAGGGCCATCGGCAGAACCAGCACAAAAATTCCCGGAAGCTGCCACAGAAACACTTCGACCGCCGCCCACAGCGGCGCATGCTGCTGACTCACGAGCCGTCCGATGTTGATTATCTGAGTCGCCGCAAAGATGAGCGTGAACGCCGAGAGCCCGAATCCAAACGGCCCGCTCATCTCGGTGAGCATGTAGCGGTCCAGTATTCGCAGCCGCAGCGGCGATTGCGCCATCACAAGCGGAAGCTCTCACCCAAATAGAATTGACGCGCGACCGGGCTATCGAGCACTTCTTGCGCGGTTCCCGAGACTTCGATCTTCCCGTTGTTGAGAATGTACGCGCGATCGACGATTGCGAGCGTCTCGCGGACTTGGTGATCGGTAATCAGCACGCCGAGTCCGCGATCGCGTAGCTGTCGAATCATCGCTTGAATATCGGAGACGGCGATCGGATCGATACCGGTGAACGGCTCATCGAGCAGCAAGAACGCCGGTTCGGTCGCAATCGCGCGCGCGATCTCAACTCGGCGACGCTCGCCTCCCGAAAGACTGTCGCCGCGCGCGTTGATGAACCTCAGCAGTCCGAACTCTTCGAGCAGCGCCGGCAAACGGCGCTCCTGCTCATCTCGCGGCACGCCGGTCATCTCCCAGATCAGCCGCACGTTGTCGCCAACCGAGAGTCGGCGGAAGATCGAGTTCTCTTGCGCCAAGTAGCCGATGCCGCGGCGCGCACGCTGATACATCGGCGCGGCGCCCAGATCGACTTCCACGCCATCGGTATCGAGGTAGACCGTTCCAGCGTCCGGTTTAACCAGGCCGACAACCATGTAGAATGTCGTTGTTTTACCGGCGCCGTTGGGTCCAAGCAGGCCCACGACTTCGCCCTGCCCGACTTCGGCATTGACGCCATTTACCACGGCGCGTTCACCATAGTATTTTTTAAGTTCGCGCAATTTTATCTGGCGGACGGGACTTGGCGTCACTGCATGTGTACCTGCGAGAGCGAAAGGTCGGAATCGATCGTCGTTCCGGTGAGCGTGTAGCCTTGCTTGGTGATCTTTACATTCCCTTGCCCATGCACCCGGTCGGTCACGTGATCGTACGTCAACTCATCGCAAAGCAGCGCGATTCCGGTGCTGGTGAGTGCATGGACACCGCCGGACATCGTCACTCGCTTTGTTTTTTCATCGACGACGGCCAGCGGCGAGTCGGCGGTCAGCGTGGTGCCGTCGCGATCGTAGAAGATCACGTGCGCATGCCGAAGGTTCGCCGTAGCGCTCGAACCGCGCACCCCCACGAATGACTTCGCCTGAACTTCATAGAGCTTCCGGTTGCCGTCCTGCTCGAAAAAGCGGACCGGCTGACCCGGTTTTCCGTGGCCGGTAATCTGGAACGGAATGATGGTCGGGCTCGCCTGCACGCTTGCCGCGGCGGTTGGCGCGGACGCCGCGTGCTGCGGCTGCGGGCTGCAAGCCGCCAGACCGACGATGCCCAGCAGCAGCCAACAGCGCTTCACGCGCTTTCCTCTACTTCGGATAGAAAGGCTGGTTGCGGATATCCGGCGCAGACCAGGGCTAAGGCCATAAACGGCAGCCACAGCCCGAAGATCACCACGCTCACCGTATCGATCACGCCCTGCACCCACGTTCCGACCAAACCGGCCGCGATTGCAAGCCCGAGCGTCGCCTGCACTGGATTCGCGCGCCGAAATTGCTCGCGAAATACAACGACAAATTTTCCCCACGCGTACACCACCGCCAAGATACCGATCAGGCCGGTCTCGGCAAAAACCGTCAGCAGAAAACTGTGCGCGTGAAATGCGGTCGCATCACCATCCGGTAACCGCACCAGCGGATAGATGTTTGCAAAGACAAACGGCCCGACGCCGGTGAGGGGGAAACGTCGAACAATCTCGATGCCGGCTTGCCAAATGGAGATGCGGGTGTAATTTTCCGATGGATTGTGATGTGCGTTAAAGACCACGAGAACCGCAACGATGCCGGCTGCCAAAAACGCCGCGGCGTATCGGCGCGAGCGTTGCTGCACGAACAGGTAAAACGCTGCCGCAGCCGCGAGTCCAACCCACCCGGCTCGCGAGAACGTCAGGATGAATGCACCGAGCCCGCTCACAAGTCCGACGATCGCCAAAATTCGCAGCGAACGTTGCGCAGTCGTGCGCGCGATTGCCCAAGCAATCGGCAAGTAAAGCAGCAGATAGCCGGCAAGTTCTCCCGGCAAAATGAACGTTCCGATCGCGCGGCCATGCCCAACGGTATACTGCGCCGCCGGCGCTCGCAGCAGCACCATCAAGATCGCCAGCACCGCCGAGACCGCGCCAGAGAACAGATAAGCGTGAAATATCGTCGATGCTACCTTTGGTTCTCGGTAAAATCGCAAGAGCGAAAAATGCCAGATCAAGCCCATGCCGAAGATTCCCAGAAACAGCATTCCGCCGCCCGGATTGAACCCGAGCAGCGCACTTAGAAGCGACGCACCGAACCAGATCAACAGCGGAAAAAACGTTGGCGGTCGTTCGCGCGGCGGCTGCAGCAGCATGATCGCCATGTATGCACCCATCACCGCCATAAGTGCCAGCAAACCGATCGCGATCTTCGGCGCTACGAGCGAGATGCCGGGAATGGTCACGGCGGTAAGCGCAATGAACGACGGAAAGAGCGGAATCACTAAGAACGCGAGCCCAAGTATGTAAGGAGCCGGCCGTTTCATATGCTGTCCGCCGGCTGCACGATAGCGCGCGCGATCGCGTGCACTCCGCCTGGAGGACCCATCCGTTCACGTCCGGCGGCTGTCATCTGTGCCAGTTGCTCCGAATCGTCAAGTAACGCAGCCAGCGACGAGCCGATGCCCTGCGGCTCTCCGCTTACGACGCGCAACGCATCGCCGAGGAGCCGGCGTTGGCGCATTCGGTACCAAGCGCTCTTCTTTTCGCCCGCTCGCTCGAGCGCCACAACCGGCACACCGGCTGCGGCTGCGGCTTCGTTTGCCGTACCGGCCTGCCCCAGCACCAGGTCTGAACCCGGCAGTAGCGAGCCGACCGGGCCGGTCCAAGCAGCAACCAGCGCGCGACCTTCGCGCTCAAGTAAAAACGGCACCTGTGGTTCTTCGCTTGCGAGCACCCGCCAACCGTTTGCGACGGCGTCGGCAGCAAACCGCTCGGCCGTCAAGCCCGGTGCGATCGAGAGTACGCCGCCAAGATCGCGGCGCAGTGCGCAACTCACGGCCATCACCTCGCATAGGAACGCCCCGTCGTCGTATGCGCCGGCTCGGCTTCCCGGAAAGAGCGCGATCTGGCGCGCAAAGCGTTTTGGCGCCGGTAGATCGCTTGCGTACAGGTCGACGATCGGATTACCCGGCGCAAGCGCGGAAACACCGTGATCGCGCAATCGCTTAGCAGTTGCTTCGTCACGCACGAATACCGCGCGCGCGCGTTTTAACACACGCTCTTCGAGTCGGCCATACGGCGCCACATACACGCTCTTCGCCGTTCCTACATAAACGACCGGCGAGCCGGCCTGCAAGGCCATGAGCAGCCCAAACACATCGCCGACCGCAACCACTTGCGAATAATCGCCGCGAACGCTTGCTAAAAAACGACGTTGTCGCCACGTATGCGCGAGCAAGCCGGCTCGCAGGTCGCCGGCGATCTTCGGCAGATTTCCCATAGCAATCAGCCCGCCACTCGGAAGCTTGCGGCGCGGGCCGACATCGCACATCGACGATGGATGGCCGAAATCGCCGACCAGCGCGAGGTGATCGCATTCGAGGGCTGCCAAACTCTGCACCTCGCGCGCGAGTCGTGCGGCGATCGCTTCTTCGCCGTGGCCGTTGCTGACGAAGAGAATCCGTTTCACAGTAACGGCAGCAGATCGAAGCCTGTCAAGGCAAACGTTTGCGCGGCCGCGTCGTAACCGAGCTCGCTGCGCGACACATACTTTCCGTACGGCCCGGCGTGGATGATTGGTACTCGGCCGATATATTCGGGCGCAAGCAGCGTGTCGTGACTGTGACCGCCCAGTAAGAGATCGATGCGAGGCACGACCGCGGCCAGCCTGCGGTCGAGCGACAATCCCAGATGCGAAAGGACCACGAGCGCATCCGTGGGCGGCATCGTTTGCGCGTACTCAGCCACGACGTGGTTCGGATCGAGAAACCGCCAGCCAAAGATGCGCTCCCAAAAACTGCCGATCGGATACTGCATAATGAGTAATCCCAGCAAGTGAATGCGTCGGCCGCCATACTCTATTACGCGAGAGCGTTCAAATGGCAACGCGCGATCTTTGGTATCCAGCAAGTTCGTGCAGATCAGCGGATGAGCCATCTGGGAGCGGCGCGCTTTGAGCAGCGCGAACAGATAGTGAAACTCGCGGTTTCCGATCGCCTGTGCATCGTATGCGGCAGCGTCGATCTGCGCGATGATCGGCTCGTTACGATGATACACGGTTTGACTGCCGCGCAGAGAATCGCCGCAGTCGAAGAGCAGGCCGGGCTCAGCCTCACGCAGTTCACGCAGCCGTGGTTCAAAGCCGCGATGATCGTGCAGATCCGAGGTGTGATAGATTCGGATCATGCCCGCGCCAACTCGTACGCATACGCGGCGGCCTGCGCGAGCGCGTCACTCGGTCCAAGCGCGGCGCGCAGATCGAGTAACTCGCCGTACTGGCGTTGCGGATCGGTAAGCAGCTCTTCCATTCGGTCAGCGAGATTTTGCGGAGTAGCAGCTTCCTGCAATAACTCGGGAACGATCGTTCGGCCCAGCACCAAGTTAGGAATGGTGATCGCAGGCCCTCGGTAGACACGCCGCGCGATCTTCGCTTGGGCTTTCGAAAGGATGTAGAGTGCAATCGACGGCACACCGGTGAGCGCTGCCTCCAAAACAGCGGTGCCGGACGCGATCCACGCTGCATCGGCTTGCAGATACGCATTTTCCGCCGAAAGTACAACCTCGATCTCGGTAAGATTGCGCGCAGCGATCTGTGCCCGCGCCGACTGCTGCATCTGCGCGTTGGCCGCTCCGAGGACTGCGCGCAAATTCGGCCGCCGCCGCTTGAGCAGCGTGAACGCATCCAGCAGTACCGGAAGATGAAAGCGCACCTCGCCTTGACGACTTCCCGGAAGCAGCGCGATTACTCCGCCATCGCGCGGCGGCGCAGGTCGGGCGGGACGCAGCCGGTATTCGGCGACCAGCGGATGGCCGAAAAATGAGATCGGTAGCGCAAGACCGCGATAGAAATCGCGTTGATGCGCAAACGCGGTAAGCGGAAGCGCTAAACGAGCAACGGCGCACGCGACCTTTGGATTGTCAAGCCAGGCGCCCGGCGGAAAGAAATACAGAATCGGCCGCCGATAACCCAGTCGCCGCAGTATGCCGACCAGCCGCAGATTGAATGCGCCGAAGTCGATCAGCACGAGCAGGTCGGGCTGATCGCGCAATAGTCGGGTAATTATCCCGCACGATGCCCATAAAACTCGCGGAATGAGCGCGAGCGCAGCGATCGGTCCCATGGACGACCACTGGTCGCTGCGCGCTGCGAGTGTAAAGCCTGCGGCGCGCATACGTTCTGCTCCGATACCGCTGAATTGCGCGGCCGGATCGAGTTGACGAATTGCGCGGGCTAGCAACGTCGCGCTCAGTTCTGCAGACGACTCACCGGTGCTGAAGAAATAGCGCATCCGCCGCCGTCACTTCAGCAAAATGCCGCGCTGTGAATCGGCCTCTAAAAACGCGATGAGCGCTCGCCCTTGATCGGTCGTTACGCCGGTTTTCATCTCCTCAACTGCTTGCGGAAGATTGAGCTTCGAACTATACATCAGTTTATAGAATCGCTTGATCTCCGCTGTTTCATCCGGCGAAAATCCGGCTCGCTTCAATCCGGTGCTGTTGAGTCCGTACGGTCGCGCGGGATTGCCCTCGACTAAGAAAAACGGCGGAATATCGCGCACGATTTTGCTGAAACCGCCGACGAACGCGTAATCGCCGACCCGCACAAATTGATGCGAGCCCGCCATCCCGCCGATGCCGGCGTGGTTGCCGATAATGCAGTGGCCGGCTAGCTGCGCAAGATTGCTCAGCGTAACGCCGTTTCCAAGCCGGCAGTTATGCGCGATGTGCACATACGCCAGCAGCAGGCAGTCATTGCCGATCGAGGTGACTTCATCTTCACCGGTTGCACGCTGAATCGACACGTACTCCCGGACAACCGTTCGGTCTCCGATCGTTGTGAACGCGCGTTCGCCGGTATACTTGCGGTCTTGCGACGAACTTCCAATCGTGGCGAACGGAAAGATTTGGCAGTCTTGACCGATCGTTGTCCAGCCGTTCACAACAACATGCGCCTGCAGAACCGTTCCGCGCCCGATCTTGACATGCTCGCCGACCAAACAATAAGGGCCGATTTCGACCCCTCGATCCAGCTTCGCGCTCGGGTGCACGATCGCACTCGGATGGATCACGCAAACCTCGTAACATCGCCGAACTCAGGCATGCAGAACCGTAGCGTCGTAGCCGAACATGCGCGGGTCGGTTGCAATCGAAAACATCAGCTCGCCCGAGCAGACCAGTTGATCATCCACCTTCGCAACCGCGCTAATCCAGCCGATGTTGCGCTTGGCTTTGAGCAGGATGGTCTCCATCACGAGCTTGTCTCCGGGAACCACCGGCCGGCGGAACTTCACCTTATCGATTCCGGCCAGGTACGGTGTCTTGCGCGAAAACTCGCCGGGCTCAAGCACAACGGTGCCGCCCAGTTGCGCCAACGCTTCGATCATATAGACTCCGGGAAGCAGCGGATTTCCCGGAAAGTGTCCGGTAAACACCGGCTCGTTATTGGTTACGTTTTTGTAGCCGACCGCGCGCACGCCGGGTTCGAGTTCGGTGATCCGATCGATCAGCAGAATGGGATAGCGGTGCGGCAAGATCTCCATGATCTGCCGAATGTCTAGTTGAGCCACCTTATTGCACCTTTGCTGCCGGGAGATTTGCGAGATTTTGCCGACGCAATTCGGCGGTTGCAATGCAGTGCAGTCGGTGCCCGCTCTTGATCGCGATGATCTCAAACTGCGGCCACGCGCCGAGCAATGCGATGTCGCCCAAAAGATCGAGCACTTTATGCCGCACGACTTCGTTTGGCCAGCGCAGCGGCTGCATCGGCCCCTCGGGTGCAAACACGACCGCATTCTCTAAGCTGCCGCCCTGCGCCAACCCGCGCTTGCGCAACGCTTCAACTTCGTTCAAATAGCCGAAGGTTCGCGCCGCGCAAATCTCTTCGCGAAAGACCTCCGGTGTAATCTCCGAGTCGAAGTAGTGCGTGCCGACCGGCGCCGGAAAATCCGCTACGAACTTGACCCGAAACGCTGATGCCGGCAGCGCAATCACGCTGCGCTCGCCGTCGCGCACAAACATCGGCGCGTTTAGCTGATAGCGCGGCCGGAGCTGCGGCTGGGTAAGCGTTCCAACTTGCTCGATCGCGTCGGCGAACGCCTTGGCGCTGCCGTCCACAACCGGAATCTCGGGGCCGCTCACGTTGATCTGCGCGTTCGAAATTCCGCAGCCGAAGAGCGCCGCAAGCAGATGCTCGACTGTGGAAACGCTCATGCCTTCGTGGCCGAGCACCGTCGCGCGCGCGGTCTCCAAAACGTAGTCGGCGGTGGCCGGAAAGCTCACTTGTCCGTTCAGGGTGAACCGCAAACCGGAAGCGACCGGCCCGGGCAATACGTCGACCCGGCAAGCAACGCCGGTATGCAGACCCGCACCTTCAAAGGTAAAATCGCGGCGCAGCGTCGATTGATAGGTGGATTCGGCCGTGCGGGCTGCTCGCATCACCGTCTATTTTTCGCCGGGCGCGCGATTTTCCAATGCTTCCACACGAGCAACCAGCTTAGGTAGGCTGCGAACCATGACCTCCCGCTTCAGCTCTTCACGGTGCGGTCGGGCTGGCCGCCCGCTAACAAAACTGTCGTCGGGAATATCACCCCACACGGCGCTTCCGGCGGCAATCTTCACTCGCGAGCCGATCGTGATGTGGCCTCTGAAGCCGGACTGCCCGCCGACTTGCGTATAGCTGCCGATCGTCGTGCTGCCCGCCAAGCCGGTTTGCGCCGCAAACGCACTGTGCTCGCCTATTCGGCAGTTGTGGCCGATCTGACAGAGGTTATCGATCTTGCTGCCGCGCCCAATGCGCGTACTGCCGGTCTGCGCGCGATCGATGCAGGTGTTGGCGCCGACCTCTACGTCATCTTCGAGCACAACGTCCCCGATCTGCGGAATCGACTCGAAGTGATCGTCGAGGAAGACGTAGCCGAAGCCGTCGCTGCCGATCACACAGCCGGGGTGCAATGTCACGCGATCGCCGAGCGTGCAGCGGTCCATGACAGTCGCTCGCGAGAACAGTCGGCACTCAGCGCCGATCCGCGCCTGCGCGCCGATGATGACGCCGGTACCAAGTATCGTGCCTGCGCCAACGGCGCTGCCGGGGCCGACGTAACAGAGCGCGCCGATAAATACTTCGGCACCGATGGTTGCACTCGGTTCGACGACGGCGCTTGGATGTTGAAACGGCCCGCGCGGGGTCGGCGGCGTAAAACTGCGCAGCAATTGCGCGAGCGCAACGCGGGCAGATGCAACGACGAGCAGCGGCTTTCCGATCGTCGCATCGAGCGAGGTCGTTAGCGCCTCATCGACAATCACGGCTGCAGCGCTGCTCGCCAGCGCCGTTTGAAGGTAGCGTTCGCCGGTTGCGAACGTCAGCGCGTCGTGACCGGCTTCGTCGATGGCGCTGACTCGTGCAATCACGATGGTTCCATCACCGATCACGCGCCCGTTGACGCGCTGCGCGAGCTCGGCCAGCGTTCCTAACAAAGACTAGATTAGGGCGACGGTGTCGCCCGCTCCGTAATGTTCATGATCTTCTCGACCTGCTGCGTGATGTCGGTACCGCCATAGCCGATTGAGGCTTTTGTTACGACCAGCTTATAGCTGCCGCTACCCGCAACTTGGGTCGCTGCGTTCTTAATTTCGTTCGCGAGCGAACTTTGAATACCGGCGTATTTTTTCTGCAGATCGAGTTCGGCGCGCACCTTCTGTGAGGACGACTGGCGATTCTGCGTAATAGCGGCCTGATCGGCTGCCAATTGGTTGCTGACATTGATATACTTGGGCCAATTCTGCGAAAGACGCTGCACATCGACGACCGCAATCGGGCTCTTGGGCTGCGAACATCCGCCCAGCAATATTGAAGCGATGCTCAGGGATAGAACTAAGCTGATATTTTTCACTCGTGTAAACTCTCGACGTCCTTTTCAACATCCGGGGTAAGATCGACTCCGCCGGCGGCGGCGACGACATTCACGAAGACCACTTTGAGGCCGCGCTGAGCGGCGATCGTATTGGCTTCGCGCTGTATCTGATCGACTATTTGGGTGTAGAGCGTTTGGCGCTGCGAGCGCAGTTTGGCAAGTTCCTTTGCGGCGCTTCCGGTTGCCTGAGTATCGATCCCATGCAGCTGCGCAAAGCGCTGATCCAAGTCGCCTTTGGTTTGCTGGTAATTCGCGATCGTCTTTTGGGCGTCAGCTTGGAACTGGGATTTGAATTGTTTATCTATCTGCGCGATCTTCGCCTTAACGGACGGCGAATAGTTCGATCTGTTTGTGACCGGAGTCAACCCTTGCAGTTGTGAGGACACTTGCGAGCTTACGTTTGAGTGGCGCGCCGCAATCTTGGCTTGGGTCTTCGCGTTAATCGAGGCCGCTTGAGCGGCAACCTCACGCTGCGTTTGCGTGCGCAGCGTCGTTTGGAATGCGGCAAGTTCGGCCTGGTCGCGATTGCGTTGAACCGCAACGGCATCGGACTCACGCCGATCCAGCGCCGCAAGCTGGTTCTTGTACGATTTGCGGGTGGCATCGTCCATCGCAAGATTCGAGAGCTTGGTTCGAATGCTCAAGCGCTGCGAGGCGTCGCGCGTGGAGAGGTCTAATGCGAGTGCAGATTCACGCTGATTCAGTTGGGTCTGCTTCTGCACATAGCGCGTGTTCGCGCGCGCGAACAGCGCTTTGCTGATCGCGCTAACCGCGGCGTTATCTTGAGCGATCACGCTCTGCTGATAGGCCGCAAAATTGCTGTTCGCTGCCGCCGAGACTGCCGCGGCCTGCTGTGTACCGACGTTCTGCATCGCGGCTCCGGCTGAACCGCCGCCGCTTTGGCCGGCTGCTCCGACCGCTGCCGCAATCGCGACTTGCTCCCGCTGCTGGTAATCGAGCTGCTTCTGCGCCAATATCTTATTGGTTCGATCTTGGGCCGTTCTCAACTCGGCGTTGAGTTGAGTGGTCTCCTGCGATATCTGCTTGCCTGTCTGCGGAACACCCGGGCCCAGCGATTTCAAGCCGATCGCGGCTATCGTTGAATCGATTTGGTCGAGCTGCGGATAGAGCGGATGCACCTTAACGATCTCATCGAGGCGCACGTAGCCGATTCCCCGCACTTGCGGGGAGTTTACATCAACCGGGTGATTGCATGCGGCCAGCAGCGCGACGGTCATCGCGGCCACCCACTTATTTGAGCGCATTTTGGACATCGGTGGTGATGTCCGTTCCGCCATAGATGAGATCGCCGCGATCGATCACCAGAATCAAGTTCTTTTTCTTGGCGATGTCGGCCATCGCCTTATGCATTTGGTCCACCAGCGGCTGAACGTCGGACTTTTGCTTCGCATCGTTTGCCGCCTGATAGTCTTTGAGAATCTGCGAGCGCTCCGCGTCGGTCTTCGCCTTCGCCATCTTCTGCTGAGCGGCGGTCCGCTGATCGCTCACGTATTTAGCGAACGCTTCGCTGGCCGCTTTTAATTTCGGCAATTGGTCGATCTGCGTCTGGTCCACATATCCAACCTCAGATGGGGCCGGGGTGCTGACCGGCGGCACGATTTGCCCTGGGCTCTGCAGCAAGTCGGTCACGTCTTTGGTGATGTTCTGACCGCCGAAGATAACGATACGCTTATCAACGATCACCGCGAGATTCTTGCTCGAACTTACCGATGCAATCGCGGTTTGCGCGCGGGCCAAGAGCGGCCCGAGCACGGCGCGCTGCCGGTCGGCAAGTTTGCCCTGAAATTCGCTAATGACTTTCTGCTGGTCGCTTTGCGAGTGGGCGCTCTTCATGCGCGCAGCAAACTGCTTGTCGAGCCCGGCTTTGTACTGCCCGAGCTGCGCGTTGGCCCGCTGAAATGCCGGCAGATTGCCGACCGCAGCCTGATCGATGAAGCCGATGTCGGTCAAGTCCGCGGCGAGCGCCATTGGGGCGGCAGTCAGCGCTGCGAGCGCGGCGACTGCGACGATGAGGTTTCTGATTTTGAGGCCTGTTGTCATCACGTTAGAAACTCTGTCCAATTCCGAAGCTGGTGTGGAAGCCTTGGCTGCCTTTTGCAAAGTCGATTCGAATTGTGTGCAGACCTAGCTGCGGCACATCGAATCGGAACCCGAAGCCGTAGTCGCCTCGCAGCGTGAAACGGTCGGGATAGCTGATGATTCGGTCCGTATACGGATCGAGAATCGGCGCCGCGCCGCGCACGCGGTACGCACCTTGATCGACGAATAACGCGATCCCAAACCGCTTATCGGCCGTCAGCGGCTGGCGTAACTCGATCTGTCCCAGGCCAATATCGGTGCCGTAAAAGACGCTTTGATACCCGCGCAAATCTTGGTCGGAGAACGTGTAGACTGAATTGAACGGAATCGTTCCGGTCGTGGTTGCGATCTTGCCGTGCACTGCGAGTGTCGCTGATTTCAAGACGGGCAAGAACTTGGCAAGATCGAGGGTTGCCTGCGAGTAGCTGAAGTCCGAACCGATCGACGGATCGCTCAGCGTCAGGTTGACCGAGCCGTGAACACCGTGGCGCGGATTGAAGACGTCGTCGCGGGTATCGGTTGATAGGCCGAAGATCACCGAGTTTAGCTTATATGGAATGCCAGTGTTGATGTTGGCGATCGAGGTTGCATTGATGCCGAAGCTGCCGTTGTTATTGTTCTGTCCCGAGAGCGGGCTCGGTGTCGGCCCGGCGACAATGTTCGGCTGCACGCCTTGAAAGAAGTACGGTGCCGGAACGGTCGTGCTGTTGGTGACGCGCTGCACCGATACGCCGACGCTGGCGGTCGAGTAGTAGCCAAGCCGCCTGCCGACGTTCAGCGAGAGACCTTTCGACTTCGCGCTACTGGTCGAGATGACGCCCGCAATCGGATTGACGGATTGATTGGGAAACAGCGTGACCGGTACCGATAGCGATGCGACCGGGGTGAAGTTGCTGCTGATCGGATAGACCGGATAAAAGTAGTTCGAACCGTTCGAAAAGAGCGTTGCGCCGAAGCTGTACTTCTGCGATTTTTTGGTTTTGCCGACATACGGAATTGTCGCCGAGATCTGCGTGGTGTAATTGCGCTGGCCGCGCTCGAAGTTGATCGACGCGCCGTTTCCGGTGCCGTTCAAGTTGTTATCGGAGAAGCCGAGGGTTCCGTAAAATCCTTGCCCCGTGATGCCGCCGGAGTAACCGGCGCCGACTTGAGCTTGACCGGTGCGCTGTTCGGTAACGCTCCAATCGAGGGTTACGAGCGCCGGGTTTTTCGAGCCGGGGCACGCCTTGGGAGTGACATCGACCTTGGAGAAGTAGCCCAAATTCTTCAGCCGCTCGTTGTCGCGCTGAATGCCGCTCTTGGTGATGATCGAGCCGGGCCGAAGCAGCAGTTCGCGCCGAATCACTTCATCTTTGGTCTTCGTATTGCCGGTAATCTCAACCGCACAGACCTTCGCGACGTAGAGATTGTACTTCACGTCGGCGGTGCCGGTTTTAAGATCGATCGAGCCGGGATCGATGCCGCCCTCGGCATCGCCCAGCACGAGATCATATTTTTCGTAGAGCTTTTGCACCGCTGCGAAATCTTTGTCGCGCAGTTCATCTGAGTAGGGCGAACCGGCTTTGATGGTGAGGACCGGCAGAATCACGCTTAGCGGCAGAATCGGCTCGCCGCCGATGATGACCTGCCGAACGGTAAGACCCTCTTGAATCTGCAGCGCCAGCAGACCGGTCTTCGGATCGATGTTCAAATCTTTGACATGCGTGGGCAGCTGGCCGCCGTAGCCGATGCGGTCGTAATAGGAGTTGATCTTCAACACGTCTTGCTTGAAGGTGTTGGTGTTGAGGACCTGACCGACCGAGGTATCCATCAATGCGAGCAAGGTGTCGTTGGGCACATGAGTATTGCCGCTGAACGTGATCTTGGTAATGACCGGATTTTCGATGACCCGATAGGTGACCGCAATGCCGCCGGGACGCTGACGGATCAGCGGGGGCACTTGGTCGGAGAAATAGCCCAGCGCGAAGATATTCTGCAGATCTTCTTGGACGATCTTGGGATCGTACGGATCGCCCGGCTTGGCCTTGACGACCGCCAGAATCTTGTCGGTCGGCACATGCACATTGCCGGAGACATCGACCGAGACAATCGTCGGCGCACCCGCAGAGACCGCCGGTAACGGCGCGAGCGACGTAAGCACGAAGAGAAGTGCAAGCACGAAACCCGTGCACCGGGCAAACGCACGTCGCGCACGCCAAAGGCTAGAGGTCATCGAAAAATCTTTCCTTGAAAACAGGCCGCTGCCGTGGTCAGCAGATATAACGCGCTCGGAATGCACATTGTTTCGGCCCGGCTCGCAAGTTCGAGGCCCACCCTCCCGGTCCTTGCGGGCGCGGTGGACTGCGTCAAAGGAAGCACGCAATCTGAATGCGGAAGGCAGTCCTTCTGTGACCAAATCGGTCCTGATTGGGCTGGCCCTCCTGCCCCTCTTTCCAACCGCGCGCTGATTGGCGAAGGGGCTGTGATGAAAATATGTGATGTGCGGTTGAGAGCTTGACATACAAAGACGGCCCGCGAGCACTGACGGGTCGTCTTTGGCGCCTGGAGCCACCGCGTTTGTGGGCGGTTCCCCTTACGGGCCGGTGGTCTTGTTACTGCCCACCGGGGTTGGTAATGAGCGAACCGGCTACGACTGGGATCGAGACGGTTCCGTTTCCCAAGGTCGGGCCGCCTGCCAGGGCACGTCCCGTGAAGGTTGTGGCGTTGATCGTGATCGACGAATATGCGAGGACGTTGCCGGAGAACGTTTGCCCCCCGAGCGTCGCCGAACTGCCCACTTGCCAATAGATGTTGCAAGCGTTGGCGTTGCCTTTCAGGAGCACGTTGCCGCCAGCGCCGCCGTTGAGCGTGGTCGTTAGTGTCGATCCCATCTGGAAGATGAAGACGCTCTGCGGGTTGCCGCCGCCGTCAAGCGTGAGGTTCCCGGCCGCAATCGCGAGGGTCGATGTCGATTTGTAGACTCCGGGGGGGAGCGTTCCCGTTGGGTAGCCCGGCACGCTGGCCTGCGAGAGATCCCCGGCGACAGTCGCCGTTGCCGGCTTTCCGGCGGCGGTGTTGTAGGCCGTAGTCAAGGCACTCTCGGCGGCCAGAGGTATGGCGGCATTCGTATTGTAGCCGGCCGCGTAGATCGCGTTCGGACCGTCCGTGTCGGTTCCGGGCGGGTAGAATCCGGTCACCGCAGTTCCCGGCGAGACGCCGATCAGATCGTCATTGAGCGCACCGGTGACGGCGCCGGGAGCGTACGTCACCAGCGTATTGCCGACGTTGGTGATTGTGGAGCCGGCCAGCAGCGCGAACGGCGCAAGGGCCGGACCAAGCGTGATGGATGATGCACCCCCCTGGCTGCACGATGAACTGACAACCGGAGGTGTAGGAGTGGGGGTCGGCGTGGGGATCGGTGTAGGCGTCGGAGTGGGCGTCGGCTTGGGCGATGGCGTTGCACCCGGCGGAGTGGGCGTTGCGTTGGGCGGCGCCGTGGGCGCGACGGGGTTAAAGGCCGGAACGTTGCAATTACCGCAGCCGCCGCCGCTACAGCCTGCGAGGAACACGAGAGTCCCCAGAGCGGCGAGTCGCCGAGTTTGGAAGAAGTGCAATGTTTTCATCATGTCTGTGTGGCCTCCCGACTGCTTAGAGCTTCACGCCGAGGCCGAGGTACGGCCCGCTATGCGTCTGATCGATCGGTGCGTTTTGCTTCGCCGTGTACCGATCGCCGGCAAAGCCCCCATAGAGATACACTGGGGAATGACCCAACACGAGTGCAAGCCCGACATCGTATTTCACGATCCGGTACTGCTGGCGATAGCTCTTACCGTTGTTCGAACTCGCGGGATCGTTAACGGTATAATTGCCGCTAGCCGTCGGATAGTAGAACGCAGAACCGAAGAACTCGATCCCATGCCGCAGCTCTGGCAACTTTTCGATACCGGCGCCAACGCCGTTCAGATGTGGATAGCCATAGTTCGTAGATGTTTGCAGGTACCCGACCCCGACGTATATCCGCGGCGCGGCAATTTGATACTCTAAGCGCGCATCGAGGTTCGTTTGCCGCGCCAAGAAGACCGGAGTAGTTGCATATCCGCCGTCGATGGTCGCGAAACGGGTGTAGTGGTTGCCGTACGCGTCGGTGAGATTGTCGCTTGTGACATATGCGTCGTTGCGATAGTCGACCTTAATGGCGAACGGCGAATCCTTGAATATGTAGGCGGCGCTCACCAGGTACGACCTCGGGCAATACTGACCGGCCGAGAACTCATTGTACGTCTTGGGTGCCGTGACCGCAGCTTGAATGAAAGCCCGCGTCGAGGGTTCCTCGGGCACGGCAGTCGAGGCGGGGGTCGGGCTGGGCGTCGCAGTCGGCTCCGGCGAAGGCGTTGGGCTCGGAGGCACCGCCGGAATGTAGC
>JALYVT010000145.1 GCA_030853105.1 Vulcanimicrobiota bacterium | reverse complement strand
CGGACCAACGCGAACCTGTCCCAGCACTTTGCCGGTATCGGCATCGACAATCAGCAATGCGCGGCTTCCGCCGTGCGCAGCGTAGACGCGCCGAGCGGCCGCGTCAACGGTGACATAGTCGAAGCCTCCGTAAACCGGAACTGGTTGCGGCGGCGCAGCGGGCACAATGAGCATACGAGTCTCCTATGGTTTTTCCGATGGGGTATCCGCGTCGTGAAAGGTCCCGCGCTTGGCGGTTTGGTCGAGTTCTAAATCCTCGAGCAGGTAATAGACGATCTTGCGGTCGTCGAATCCTACTTTCGCGAGCTCCCTTCCGTCAATGGTCATCACTTCGTGAATGTGGCCGGTTCGGCCGGCGTATTCGTAGTTGATTGCGCCGTACTGCGGATCGTCGGCTCGCGGATGCGGCGTTGCCTTGACGCCGCGCAGCGGGGTATTGTGGCGGTGCATGGGAATAGGCTTCGTCGGAGGTAGCCTATGTTCATCGCCTATCGCGGCAAGACGCCCAAAGTCGATCCCAGCGCGTTCATCGCCCCGACCGCCGTCTTAATCGGCGATGTCGAAGTGGGTGCGGAGTCGTCGATTTGGTTTGGCACCGTGCTTCGAGGCGACAACGGCCCGATTCGGATCGGTGCGCGCAGTTCGATTCAAGACAATGCCGTCGTCCATGTCAGCGAGCACGGACGCACCACAATCGGTAATGATGTCACCGTTGGCCACTGTGCGATAATGGAAGATTGCCTCATAAAAGACCACGCCCTGATCGGCAGTAACGCGGTGATATTAAACGGCGCTACAGTCGGCGAACGTTCGCTCATTGCAGCTGGAAGCGTCGTAGGCGAGGGTGCGCAGATTCCGGATGGTGTCGTGGCCGCGGGCGCGCCGGCCAAGGTGAAAAAGCCGCTTGAGGGCGAAGCCGCGAAATGGATCGAAGTCGCCGCCAATGAGTATGTGAAACTTTCGCGCAGCTATCTGCGCGAGGAGATTGGCATCCGATAATTATGGGGGCGAGAAGCGCGATGCGTCGCCATAGGGTTGGAATAGCGTAAACTCATCTTCAAAGAGCAATTTGGCAGTTCGAGTCGGACCGTTGCGGTGCTTGGCTACGATGAACTCGGTCAGTCCCGGTTCGGCAACCTCCTGATTTTGCGCGTAGTAGCCCTCGCGGTAGAGAAACGCAACCAAATCAGCCTCTTGTTCGATCGAACCTGAATCACGCAGATCGGAGAGCAGTGGCCGCTTATCCTGACGCGCTTCGACGCCGCGATTAAGCTGCGCAAGCGCGATGATCGGAACCTTCAAATCTTTGGCAGTCTTTTTTAGCGTGCGGCAGATCCCTGAGAGCTCCTCATTGCGATTCATACCCTTACTCAGAACGCCGGGGCTGACCAATTGAAGATAGTCCACGACGACCGCGCTTAAGCCGTGCATCGATTTAAGCCGTCGGCAGCGGCTGCGCAGTTCGGATACCGTCAAGCCGCCGGAGTCATCGAGATAGATCGGCAATTCGTTCAGGACACCCATCGCGCGCGACATCTCTTCCCATTGATGCGGTTTGATATTTCCGCGTTTCATATCGTGCATCGAGAGTCGCGCTTCGGCGCAGATTAAACGTTGGACGAGTTCATCGTTCGACATTTCAAGCGAGAAGAACGCGATCGGCGCGGTCTCTTCGCGCGCCGCTGCCGCTGCCATATTCAGCGCAAACGAGGTTTTGCCCATACCCGGACGAGCCGCGATGATAATAAAATTGCCGGGCTGAAAACCGGCGGTTATCTCATCGATATCTCGAAAACCCGAGGTTACCCCGGTGCGATCGCCGTGGCTGTGAAAGAGTGCGTCGATCTGGTCGAATGCGCTTTTCAGTAGACTATTAACCGGCATGAAATCGCGGCGCAGTTGGCGATTCGCAATTTCATACACGAGCTGCTCGCAGCTATCGAGCGCACCCTCAACATCTTCTTCTTGCTCAAAACCCATCTGCGATATCTGGGTTCCGGCATGAATGAGCGAACGCAAGATCGCCTTTTCACGCACGATTTTCGCATAGTACGCTGCCGAAGCAGCGGTCTGCACGGTATCCATCAACGCGCTCAAATAGGAGAGACCGCCGACCTTTTCGAGCAAGTTTGCGCGCTTGAGTTCTTCCGACGTTGTGATCTTGTCGAGGGGCTCGCCGCGATCGTACAACCGCAACAGCGCCGCGTAGATCGATTCGTGAACATGTGCGTAAAAATCGGTCGTGCTCACAAGCTCGCTGACCGTCCCCATGATCTCTCGGTCGACCAGAATCGAGCCGAGCACGGCCATCTCCGCCTCAAGGTTTTGCGGCGGAATGCGGTCGATAACAGCGAGGTTGCTAAGCGTCATGTGCGGATAGCAGTAGTGCGGCGCGAACGCACGGGGCGCCTTGTGGATTTCTTGTGGAGATCAAAAACTCGGAATACTTGATCGATCGAGCTGACCGTAATCACCTTAATGCCGGCGAGCGTCGCGTCGATCTCCCGTAGATTCTCCTTGGGGATCACGATTGCGCGCATCCCTGCCTGACGCGCAGCGTAGAGCTTCTCGATGATGCCGCCAACCGGTCGCACTTTGCCTTGAATCGAGATCTCGCCGGTTATCGCGATATCTTGCGGCAGCGGCGTCTTCGTGAGCGCGGAGTACAGGGCGAGAAAGATCGCCAGGCCGGCCGAGGGGCCGTCGATATTGCCGCCGCCGATCACATTGATGTGCAGATCGTAATTCGCCGTATCCAAACCAGTGGCCGCGCGCGCAACCGCAGCAGCGTTAAACACGCTGTCTTTTGCCATCGAACCGGCGGCATCGTTGAAACGCACCGATCCCTTTCCGGCCGCACTCGCTTCGAAGGCTACCGCCTCGATTTCGATGATGCTGCCCAGATAGTGCAGGACGCCGAGGCCAAATGTTTTTCCGATTTCGCGCGTTTTACCGGCGCGCACCAGCGTATGCTGAACCAACCGGCCGGATTGCACGACTGTGCCGACATCGGCTTCGGTAATGGTGACTGTCCCTTCGCGGCTCTTGCTGCGATAGAGCGCCTGACCGTACGCATCCGCGACGATTTGAACGGCCTTGCGGCCTTCGATCGTGTACGAGGCGATCAACGCCAGGACCGCGCGCGCTGCTTTCGCGCTCAGGCGCTTGGCGGCCGCCGCGACGATTGCCATTATCTGCGACTGCGTGAGCGGTTCGAAGTAGACCGCCGCGCAGCGCGAGCGAATCGCAGGATCGATGTCTTCGGGTTCGCGCGTGGTCGCGCCGATTAGAATAAAATCCGCCGGCGCGCCGTCCTTAAACAGCTTCTTAATGTATTCCGGAATGTTGGTTGCCGATTCGTCGTAGTACGACGAATCGAACGAGACGGTCTTATCCTCCAGAACCTTCAGCAGCTTGGTTTGGAGCAGCGCATCCATCTCGCCTAACTCATCGATAAACAGTACGCCGCCGTGCGCCCGCGTCACCAAACCCAACTTTGGCTCGGGGATGCCGGCGTCGGCAAACTCGCGGCGCGTACCCTGATAGATCGGGTCGTGAACGCTGCCAAGCAGCGGGTTGGTGGTTTCGCGCGGATCCCAGCGCAGGGTGGGTCCGCTGGCCTCGACGAACGGCGCATCCCTTTTGAACGGCGTATACGCGCGGTTCTTAGCGACTTCGAGCGCCAAGCGCGCAACCGTCGTCTTTCCGACGCCCGGTGGACCGTAGAGAATGACATGCTGCGGATACGGTGAGCTGATTTTTGCGAGCAGCGACGCGATGGCGGACTCTTGTCCAACGATCTCTTTAAGCGCCTGCGGACGCAGTTTCGCAAGCGCGGAGGCGGCAAGGCCGCGGTCGGAGAGCGCGAGCAGGTCGGCGAGTTTCTTTTGGGTTGCGGGCGTTTCGGGGCCGGAGTCTTCCTTCAGCGCCTCGAGCTTGAGGTCTTTGAGATACTCTTGATGGCGCTCGATCATCTTTGCGCTGATCTTGCGCTCGATAGAGTCGCCGACACTTTTCTGCGCGAGCAGATCGGCAAGCCCATCTTCGATCTCACCAATCACACGCCGGTATTGTGCGCGGCTAGCTACCCGCTCCAGCGTCGGATCTTCGAAAACCAGCCGCTGAAGTGCGCAGATGCGATCCGATAATGTCTGCGAGCGCATCATCTTCAGCGCGTTCATCTTGCCGGCGCGTAGCACCAGCTTGTCAGCGCCTAGAATTGACCCCAGCACATCGTACAGCGCGCCGACGTAGCGCGTCAGTTCATCTTCGCTGCTGAACTTTCGGCGAAAACGGGTGACGTAGGGATTTTCGAGGCCGGTCGGCACGGTGAGGTTGCCGCGTTACGCTGCGATGACGCTGACGGTTGTCTTTGCGATAATGTTCTTCCCGAGTCGAATCTCGACCGGATACGAGCCGAGCGCTTTGATCGAGTTCTTGATTTCGATCTTATGCTTGTCGACGTTTACCGAAAATGTCTCGCCGATTGCCTCGGCAATATCCGAGTTGGTGACGGTGCCGAAGAGTTTTCCGTTACCGCCAGCTTTGGCGCGCACCGAAACCGATTTGCTCTCAAGCAAACTCGCCAGTTCTTTGGTTTCAGCCAGCGCTACCGCATCGCGCTTGACCTTGGCTTTGCTCTGCTCGGCCAAAACCGCCAGCGCACCTTTGCTCGCCTCAGATGCGAGTTTGCGCGGAAAGAGAAAATTTCGAGCATAGCCCTCGGCCACCTCGGCGATCTCCCCTTTCTTTCCGAGCGGCTTGACGTCGCCCAGCAAAATGACCTTCATCGAACTTAGTCCGCTGCGAAGGGAAGAAAGGCAATTGTGCGCGCACGCTTTACAGCTACGGTAAGCAGGCGTTGATGCTTGGCACAGTTGCCGGAGATGCGGCGCGGCAGAATCTTTCCGCGCTCCGAGATGTATTTCTTCAAGCGCATGACATCTTTGTAGTTCACATCGATTGCCTTATCGACGCAGAAGTTGCACGGTTTCTTTTTGACGCGCCGGTCTTTCGGTGCGCGTTTCGGTTTAGTTGCAGCCATTATAGTTCCTTAAAATCGTTAGGTTAGAACGGAATCTCGTCGTCGAGTGCGCCGTCATCGGCACGAGCGGCCGGGGCGCCGCCGGAGAAGTGATCGCCGCCCTCGCCGTCGCGACGCTGAGCACGGTCGAGCATCTGCATCGTGTTGATGACGATCTCGGCGGCTTTGCGTTTGATCGGTTTGCCGGTATCATCTTTGATCTTCGAGTCATCGTACGAGCGAACCGAGAGCCGGCCTTCGACCAGACAACTCATCCCCTTTTTCAGGTAGGTGTTGCAGGTCTCCGCCAGCTTATCCCAAGCGACGATGTCGATGAAGTCGGTCTCTTCCTGCTGCTTGCTGCGGCGATTAACTGCCAGCGTGAACTTAGTGACTCCCATACCGCTGCCGACATACCGAATCTCCGGATCACGAACCAGGTTGCCGACTAAAATTACTCGATTGAATGAGCCTGCCATATCAAAACTCTCTCTCTGCGTGCGCGCTTAGTAAGTGAGTTGAAAGTACGCGCTTACTGTGCCAACGGGGTGGCACTCGGTGGCGGCTTCGGCGCGGCGGCGGCCGCGGCTTTCGCACGCTTGTCGAGCTTGATAAGGAGCGCACGCATCACATCTTCGTTTAGGCGAAGCTGGCGTTCGAGTTCTTGGGCGGCAGTTGCCTCGGCGCTGAAGGCCATCGTGACATAGTTGCCTTCGCGCACATCGTTGATCTCGTAGGCAAGCCGTTTCTTGCCGAGCTTTTCGACCCCGGCGACCGTGCCGCCGATTGCCTTGAGCTTCTCTGCGATCGCATTGCTGCGCTCGTCAACGTCGGCCTCCTCAAAATGGGGCCGCAAAATATAGGTAACCTCGTAGTCGATCATACTTTCCCTCTCTGGACACCCCCGCAGGGGCGGCAGGACTCGCTGAGCACGCGAAGCGCGCGGAAGCGAATCCGCAGTGGGTCCGAGCCCGAGTCGGGCCGGAAACCTGGCTATCCTACCACACCCCGGCGTCTCGAGCAAACGACGTTTGCCTAAGCGAAGGTTTTGATAAAGAACACTGCGGT
>JALYVT010000144.1 GCA_030853105.1 Vulcanimicrobiota bacterium | reverse complement strand
ATCCACCACCGTCTCGGTGCACCCCGGCGAAATCATAAAACCAAAAACGCTTTTGACTATTCTTCAACAGGTTGGCCTTACTGCGGACGAGTTGCGCGATCTCCTGTGAGACCGGTCTGATGAAGCCCAAGTATCGCGCCACGCTTTCTGTGGACAGAGCATGGTCCACGGCGCATTGAGATAACCGACGACCAGCCGGCTTTAAAGAGCAAACGCCACAATCTCGTGTTTGTCGCGGTGATTGGTCCAGAAGCGCTCGCCGTCCCAGGCGAGTGAGCGGGCGGCGAATCCGACTCGCGCGAGGTCTTCGGATTTGGGATCGTCTGAATGCAGGTCGATCCGTGTGATCCAGTAGTCATTGCTCTCTTCGTCGTCGGTCGTAAGCAGATAACAATGCTCGTCGGCGCAGACAATTCCGCAGATGCCGTGGGGTACGTGGACGGTGCGATCGACCGAGCCGGCGTCATCGAGCGAGAGAATCTGCTGCTTGTACCACTGCGTGAGAAAAAGCCTATCGCCGCCGTACGCGATGTAAGAGCCGGTATCATCCGGGCACGGTATGCGGTGATTGCTCTCGAATCCGTGCCCCATAACGTAGCGCCGAATAAAGCGATTGTCATCCGGCGGTTCCCCGCATACGACGCGTAGCGCATTACCGGTAACTGTCATTCCCCACGGGGTTCCAGGTGCCGGCAGTTCTTCGAACACCGTGAACCGCGTCGGATTTATTCCGTAGATACGCTGGGTTTCGCGTGAACCCATCCATAAGTTGGTGCCGTCGTGCGCTAGCGCTTGCGGGTACGGCGCGGGCGATGGCAGGCGTAAGAGTTCGTTAACGGCGGTGAGTGTGTGATTCATGATGGTTCCTCCAGCTTCGCGGCGGCGTTGCGATCGACCAGCCAAGTAAGCTGACCGTCGGCGGGTGCAATAATTTGGGCGGGATATTCGGTCGGATTGCGCGGACCCTCGAGAACAGCGGCGAGTGCAGTCGCCTTGGCCGCGCCCTCGGTTGCGAAAACGACATATCGCGCAGCATTAAGAATGCGCGGCGTTAGCGTAAGGCGATAGGTGTTGAACTGTGCGACGAACGGGGCTCGCACGAGCAGGTCGTCATCGTGCAGCGGATCCGTTCCGGGAAAGAGCGAGGCGGTATGACCGTCCGGCCCCAGTCCCAATATCACCAGGTCGAAGCGCAGCTGTTCACCAAGATTCGCTTGTAGAATGCGCGCATAGTCGGCGGCTGCAGCGGTTGGGTCGTCCTCGCCGTGCATTCGGTACACGTTCTCAACCGGAATATGGACAGCGTCCAAGAACGCTTCGTGCGCCATCTTGTAGTTTGACTGCGGATCATCCGGTGGAACACACCGCTCGTCACCAAAGTAGACGAACACGTTCGCCCAATTGACGCAATCGCGCAGCGGTGCGGCAGCCAGCAATTGGTACGCGGCGCTTGGGGTCGTACCACCCGCTAGCGCAACGTAAAATCGCCCGCGGTCTTCAATCGCCTGTTGGACGTGGCTAATAAACGTGTCGGCAAGCCCCTTGGCGAGCGCGGCCGGGTTGTCAAAGACCTTCAGCATCAGAGTTCGAGCATCCGCCGCGTCACCTCAAGCGACTTGCGGAAGTTCGGATCGGTCTGCGGCTCCAAGATGGCCTTTTCGAGCAGCGCAATGTTGCTGATGTCGTGAAGCGGCGCGCAATGCATCGGCCGCGATTTCTCGCCGGTAATCGACAGGCAAACGGTATCGGCGGACTTCGCATCGAGTTCAACGCAGAATGAGGAACTCGGCGTCGTGATCGTCACCCGAACAATTCTGCGCGGATCGCCTTCGCGCAAGTCCGAAAAAGCGATCTGGGTTCCGAAGCGATTACAGAACGCATTCTTCGCGCACGGTGTCCATTCCAAACAGCCCGCCAGCCAGCCGATTAGGTAATAGGCCTCCGCCTGCGAACCGGAAACAATTTCAACACCGTCAATGGCGAATAGGTCTTCAATCAGCGCCGCATCATCGAAAAACTGCGCGATCGTATCCTGCCACGGCAATAAGCGCATGTAGGCCAGATCGCGTACGGAAAAACGCTCTTCCTTGGTGAAATACTCGGTCAACTCCCGCATTGCACTGACGTCGCGTTCAAGGCGCGAGCTGTCCACGACTAGGCTCGTTGCCAATTGATTTAACGCGAAGAAGCGCTCGTCACTCACGATTTGCTGACCGGCCCAGAGTAAAGCAACCGGAACATTCGGCACAATTAGCCCGTGCGCAACCGAGCGAAGTTTTTCCGCGAGCACGTCCCGCGCGCCGATTACTAACCGCTCGTCACCCTCGATCTTCGTTTTGCTCGGCGCGCGCGTCCCGTCGAAAATGATTACGCGGGATGCATGGTTTTCAGCAATCGAGGCCGTTCGATCGAGAATCCAGTCGACAATCTTCGGGTCATCGACAAATACGAGGAAATTAGCCGTCGTGGCGCCCATTGAGGCCTGCGCGCGCGATTGTTCGAGCTGCTTGACGATTCCCTCGACATCGACGCTCATAACGTGCGCCAGTTCGGGTCCAATTCTCCGGCCGCCGGTGGTCCCTGGCTGCCCGCAGCATAATTGGGAAACTCGGCGGCAGCGCCTTGCCATTCCCTGAGCACCGGCATCACAATCTCCCAAGCGCGCTGTACGGCATCCCATCGCGTGAACAATGTCGCATCGCCCCGGATCGCATCGCCGATGAGCCGTTCGTATGCGGGCGCGCTCTTCACGCCGAAGCCGGTGCCGTAGTTGAAGTCCATCGTGACGCCGCGAATGTGATTCTTGGGTCCCGGCACCTTGGCGTTAAAGCTCAGGGAAACTCCCTCATCCGGCTGAATCTTCAAAACTAGCACGTTCGCTTCAATCGAATCGCTCTTCTCGCCGAACAGCCGATGTGGAATCGGCTTAAAGCGCACCGCAATCTCGGAGACTTTACGCGCAAGACGCTTGCCGCTGCGCAGATAGAACGGCACTCCGGCCCAGCGCCAGTTTGCAATCTCCAGCTTTACCGCCGCGTAGGTCTCGGTGTTTGAGTCGGGCTTCACATCTTGCTCTTGTCGATATGCCGGAACGTCCTTGCCGTCGATGGTTCCCGCGCCGTACTGACCGCGCGAACTCATCTTACTCACATCCTGCGGCTTGGGCGGCTCGATGGCCGAGAATACTTTGAACTTCTCGTTTCGAATCGCATCCGCGCCCGGATTTACCGGCGGCTCCATTGCAACCAGCGCGAGCAAATTCATCACATGGTTTTGAATCATATCCCGCAACGCGCCCGCGCTATCGTAGTAGCCGCCGCGCAGCTCAACACCGAGTGTTTCGGCCGCCGTAATTTGCACGCTGTCGATATACGTGCGGTTCCAAAGCGGCTCAAATATCGTGTTGGCAAACCGCAAGGCCATGATATCTTGAACCGGCTCTTTGCCGAGATAGTGATCGATCCGGTATACTTGGCTTTCATCGAACACGCTCTCGACCTCAGCCTGCAACGCGCGTGCGCTCTCCAGATCGGTCCCGAACGGCTTCTCAACGATTATCCGCGTCCAGCCTTTGGGATTGTTTTTCGGATCAAGACCGGCCGCTTTAAGCTGTTCGATGATCTTCGGAAACACTTGCGGCGGCGTTGCTAAATAGTAGAGCCGATTTCCGGCGGTTCCGAGCTTTTCATCGTTCTCTTCCAGGCGCGTCTTGAGGCTTGCGAAATGATCGGTGTCGTCGAAATCGGCCGCCATGTAGCTGATGGACTGCGCGAAGTCGCCCCAGAGCGGTTCCTTGGCCTTTCCGGAACGCGAAAATTCATCGACGCTCGTCTTGCAATACGCTCGAAAGTCGTCGTCGCTGTACTCCGTGCGTGCGAATCCGATCAATCCGAAATTGCTCGGTAAAATATTCTCAAGCCGCAAGTTGTAGATTGCTTCGATCAGCATGCGCTTAAAGAGATCACCGCTCGCACCAAAGAAGACGATGTTGCACGGATCGCTTATGCGATCGCTATCCAGACCCTTGCGCAGCGGATTGGCGGTCACCGCACCATCGGCTTTCGCGGTCGATTGCACCGCTGTTTCAGCCATTCGGCGGCTTCTCAGCCTGCACCGCATGGCCACCGAATTGATTGCGCAACGCAGCAACAACCTTCGCGCTAAACGATTCATCTTGGCGTGAAACAAACCGCGATAACAGCGCCATCGTAATCACCGGCGCAGGAACGCTTTCGTCAATCGCCGCCTGAACGGTCCAGCGCCCCTCACCGGTATCGTCAACGTAACCTCGAATCTTTTCGAGTCCAGGGTCTTCTTTGAATGCGAGCACCGCAAGCTCCAGCAGCCACGAACGCACCACACTCGCATGCGTCCATAACTCCGCCAATTGCCCGAGATCGAACTTGAACGGCGACTTCTCCAAAATCTCGAAACCCTCGCCGTATGCCGCCAGCATTCCATATTCAATTCCGTTGTGAACCATCTTCGAGAAATGTCCGGCGCCACACGGCCCGACATGCGCATACCCGTTCGGGGGCGCAAGTGTTAAGAAGACCGGCTCGCACGCTTTCACCGCCGCGTCATCGCCGCCGACCATCAAGCAGTAGCCCTCTTTGAGTCCCCAAACCCCGCCGCTGGTTCCCGCATCAATGAGCGAGATGCCTTTGCTTTTGCAGCGCTCCGCCGCGCGCAATCCGTCCTGGTAATTCGTATTGCCGCCGTCAATGATAACATCCCCGTTACCTAGCACGCCCACCAGCGCGTCGATCGTCTCATCGGTCGGCTTTCCCGACGGCACCATAATCCACACGACTTTGGGCTTCCCGGTTAATTTCTCGACCAAATCGGCCAGCGAATCCGAAGCAGTCGCTCCCCCGCCCGCGACCGCCTTCACCGCATCGACACTACGATCGAACGCCACAACCTGATGACCGCCCCCAATCAACCGCGTCACCATATTCGCGCCCATCTTCCCAAGCCCAACCATTCCTAATTGCATCAATTCTCCTAATAATCCCAAAAAATACTGAAGGTGCTAATGAGTGCCGGCCGTCCTTCGACTACGAGTTCGGCGCCACCGAACTCTGCTCAGGATGACAAAGTTTCAGAATGCGGCTAAGTCATGTGTCATCCTGAGCAAGGAGATTCGGCGTAGCCGAATCTCTGCTGTCGAAGGGCGCACGATGCGAATTTTCGAGCGTCCCGCGAAGGAGACAACCAACCGGCGAGCGCGAGGCGCTCCGCACTAATCACGCTCGCGTACTGAGCGCATCATCAATCGATTCGGCAAGCGCACGCAACCCCGCTTGGACATCGCCCTTGAGGTGAATGCGCACCCCGCGCCGATCGCGCTTGTCGAGCGATTGAAAATCACCGAGTGCTTGCGCCGCGAGCAGGGTGCGAAAACCGGTCATCCCCGGAATCGGCAGATCAAACGGTTCGTCCGCGGTGATCTGCAAGAATACCCCGGTGTTGGGGCCGCCCTTGTGGAGCTGTCCGGTCGAATGAAGGAAGCGCGGTCCGAACCCAACCGTCGTTGCGACTTTGTGCGAGTCTCGGATCTTCACACGAAGGTCGCGCAACGCGGATTCATGTTTTCCGTTGCGCGCAATGTAGGCAGTAAAGGCAACGTAATCGTGCGGCTTGATTTGCGCGATTACTTCTGCGAGCGCCGCATTAACATCCGAAACCGCAACCGCCTTGCTGCCTGAGAGAAAGCTCAGCTCAAATGCCTCACCCTTCACGCTTGCGGTGAGATCGGTAAAGCTGCCTTTAGTCTTTTGCTCTTCGAGCAGCGACTTGGTGTTGTCTTTTGACTCCTGGACGTTGGGCTGATCAAATGCATCGATCTGCAAGATCGAACCGGCCGCTGCAGTCGCAATCTCCCACAGATAGAACTGCTCGCCGATATCGTAGGCGTCGTTCATGGCCAGGCGAATGACCGGATGCCCAGCACTCTCCAGCGCTGCGAGCTTGCTCTCGGTTTGCGAATCGGCTGCAGGCAAGCCGGCGCCGACGTAAACAAAGACCCGATCGTTGTCGTAGTTCTGCGGATCGCCAAGCGGCTCTCCCTCAATCGGAACGATGCCTTTGCCGA
>JALYVT010000015.1 GCA_030853105.1 Vulcanimicrobiota bacterium | reverse complement strand
GGCCCGAGCAGCGGTTGGCAATCACCCAGATGCTGACCGAGACCCGACTGACCTTCATCAAGAAACGGGGCGTATAATGCGCCTCGCTTTCGTAGCGGTTTGCGTATGAGCGAAGTGCTCGTTCTAAACTTCACCTATGAAGCGCTGAACATCACCAACTTTCAGCGCGCGGTGAAGCTGCTATTCTCCGGGAAGGCCGAGATCGTTCACGGGGCCGATCGTATGCTGGTCTCGCCGAGCTTTGAGATGCGGATGCCGTCGATCATTCGGATGCTGTACTACATCAAGCGCCCGATGCAGCGGGTCGCACTTACAAAAAAGAACATCCTGATCCGCGACGATCATATGTGTCAGTACTGCGGTGTGCGCAACGACAAGCTAATGACGGTCGATCATATCATCCCGAAGAGCAAAGGCGGCCCATCGACTTGGGAGAATCTTGTCTGTGCATGCATGCTCTGCAACAACCGCAAGAACAACCGTTCACCCGAACACGCCAACATGAAGTTGCGCCGCAAACCCAAGCAGCCGAAATACATTCCGTGGATTCAAGTCAAGCGCAACACCCTGCCCGATGAGTGGTATAAGTTCCTGTTCCTCTACAACGTCTCAATCGAGGAACGCGTCGAAACCTAGCTCGTCGCATCTTTGGTTGCCGTTTACACAGATGGCGCAGTTCGATAGCGAACAGCGCACATTTGTGCGTGGCGAGGGGAACTATCTCTTTGATTCGCAAGATCGGCGCGTTTTTGACGCGGTCTCTTCGATTTGGACGACGATCCACGGGCACTGTCGGCCTGAAATCGTCGAGGCAATTGCGAGGCAGGCGGCGACGCTCGATCATGCAACGCTACTCGGAGCAAGTAATCCGGTAGCGGAGGAACTCGCTGCACGACTTACGGCCATGACGGGCCTCGATCGTGTGTTTTTTTCGAGCGACGGCGCAAGTGCGGTTGAAGCGGCGCTGAAGATGGCGCTGCAATATTGGCAGAATGAGGGTCAAGGCACGCGGACTCGATTCGTCCGACTGATTGCTTCCTATCACGGCGATACGGTCGGCGCAATGAGCGTTTCGGATATCGCGGTCTTCAAGGAGCGATTCGGTGTCCTGACATTTGAATCGTTGCCATATGAACAAGCCCGCGACGTTCTTGATCGGCCCGATGTTGCCGCCGTTATTGTCGAGCCGATTGTGCAGGCTGCGGCGGGGATTCGGATCGTCCCAAGCGCAGCGTATGTGCCACTAAAGCAGATGGCGCCATTGCTGATCGTCGATGAGATCGCGACGGGGTTTGGCCGAACGGGCACGATGTTTGCGTTCCAACAATTAGATCTTCGGCCCGATATCGTTTGTTTGGGTAAAGGGATCACCGGCGGTGCGCTGGCGCTTTCTGCTACTGTTGCGAGCGATCGCGTATACGCAAGTTTTCTCGGAGAGAATGCACAGAAGAAGCAGTTCTTTCACGGGCACTCCTATGCAGGCAATCCGATTGCCTGCGCTGCTGCACTTGCATCGCTGGACATATTTGAAAAGGATGGGACGCTTGCACACGTTGCCAAAGTGGCGCGCAAGCTCTCCGCGCAACTATTGGCTTTGCGAGCGCATCCAGAAGTTAGGGAAGTGCGCCAGGCCGGTTTGATGTGCGCCATCGAATTGCATGGCCCTTCGACGTACGAATTCGCGCAAACGCGCGAATTCAACGCCCAGGATGACAAAGGGGACGTAATCTCGGGACGGCACGGTTCGATCAGGATGACTAGGGTTGCCAATCAGCTGTATGAGCGGGGATTTTTTACGCGCCCGATTGGGAACGCGATCCAACTGGTGCCGCCGCTTACAAGTACCCCCGAGGAATTGAGCGCATTCGTTTCGGCGCTGGTCAATGTGCTGGAGTCGGAAGCGATGCAGGCGAAAACGTGATGTTAGCCTGGTCGCGTTGAGCTACTTGATTCGCGCGCAATCCGCGCTTGATACAATCGCCGCGCAGAACCGGCGACGTATCGTGATGGCCGAAGAGCCATCCGGCGTTATCGATTTTTCCAGCAATGATTATCTGGGCTTAGCGGCGGATGCGCGCGTTGTCGAGGCTTTGCGCAGGGCTGATCGCGTCGGTTCCGGAGGCGCGCGGCTGCTTGGGGGGCGTCATCATAGTCACTGGGAGCTCGAAGAAGCGCTCGCCGCGAATCTTGGGAAAGAGCGAGCCCTGTTGTTTTCATCGGGATACCTGGCTGCAATCGGCGCTATCAGCGTACTCTCGACGCTGGTAGGCGCGAGTTATTCCGACGCCCTTAACCATGCGTGCTTAATCGATGGACTTCGGTTGACGAAGTTGCCGCGGACGATCTATCCGCACGGTAGATTGCCACTGCGCGCCGATCGGACTGCGCGATCACTGATCGTGACCGAATCAATCTTCAGCATGGACGGCGACTGCGTCGATTTGTCGGCAATTGTGCGGGATCTCGGGGACGACGACGTTTTGCTGGTAGACGAGGCGCACGCGCTCGGAGCCGTTGGAGAGAACGGCGCCGGTTTGGCGGCGAAGCTTGACGATCCCCGAGTCGTTATTTTAGGGACGCTCTCGAAAGCGTTCGGGGCGCAAGGCGGATTTGTCGCCGGTTCAGAGACCCTCATCGAACTGCTGATAAATACCGCGCGCACGTTTATCTTCGATACCGCTCCGGTTCCGGCTGTCAGTGCTGCTGCACTCGCGGCATTGGATATTTCCCGCAGTGATCGAGGTTTGCGTGAATCTCTGCATGCAAATGTTCTTCGCCTGCGCATCGGGCTGAAGAAACTCGGTGTGACGACATTCGATAACCCGTCCCCGATTGTGCCGGTCGTCCTGGGAGACGAACAACGCGCACTTGAGGTTGCCAAGCGCGTTCGCGAACGCGGCATCTATGCGCCGGCGGTGCGGCCGCCGACCGTTCCGATCGGAACCTCGCGGCTGCGGATCAGCGTTCGGGCCGATCATACCGCGCAGCAGATCGATGCGCTATTGGAGGCACTGGAATGCATCGGTATCTCGTAACCGGCACCGATACCGACGTTGGCAAGACTCGGGTTACGGCGGCGCTTGCGAAGTCGCTGAAATACCGAAGCCTAGAACCAACCATCGTCAAGCTGGTTCAAACCGGCTTGAAATCCGGCGACGAGAGCGATGCGGCTAGAGCCGGCCGGCTGGCCGGCTGCCGCAGCCTTGAACTTGCCCGATTTGATAAGGGCTCAGATCCGTGGTCGGCGGCGGTGGCGATGGGGGCGCCGAGCGTGCAGGCCGAGGATTTGCAACAGATTCTCTCAAGCATGACGGGCGCAGTAGTCTGCGAGGGGGCGGGCGGTCTTGCGGTGCCGCTCAACCGCCGGCAAAACTTCGGCACAATAGCGCGCCTTGCGAACTTGCGGATCGTGCTTGCCATTGGGCTGCGGCTGGGATGCATGAATCACGCACTGCTTACAATGGTGCTCTGCGATCTGTTGCAGCTTCAGGTCGCGGGTGCCGTCTTGGTGGAGCGCTTCGGGCCTACGGAAAAGTCTTACCAGGATGATATCGCGCGAACGTTGCAGGGAAAGCTCGATATTCTTGGCATTTTGCGGTTTGAAAGCGATGAGGCCCGCTCCGTAGAAGAGGGCGCGCGGCTTTTCTCCACCCTCACCTAAAGGATTGTCTTTGCTCCAACTCACTCTAGAACACGCCCGCGAGCGGGTTCTCAACCAGCGCATACCGGCCGATCGCGAACTGCTCGAGCAGTTGGCGCTACTTTCTGCGCAGGAAATTCCCACGCTGTTGCAGCTGGCCGATGAAGTGCGGGCGGCGCACTGCGGGAACGAGATCGCGGTCGAAGTGCTCTATAACGCCAAAAAAGGCGGCTGTTCGGAGGATTGCAACTTTTGTTCGCAGAGCGCCCGGTTCGCCACCGATGTTGAGCCTGAGCGGCTTAGCGAGGTTGAGGGCTTCGTTCAGGCGGCGCGCGAAGCGCACGAACGCGGCGCCGGCGAGTTC
This sequence comes from Vulcanimicrobiota bacterium, assembly GCA_030853105.1. Classification (GTDB taxonomy): domain Bacteria; phylum Vulcanimicrobiota; class Vulcanimicrobiia; order Vulcanimicrobiales; family Vulcanimicrobiaceae; genus JALYVT01. The sequence goes on along the minus strand of JALYVT010000015.1, from coordinate 15,977 downwards.
TGTATTGTTGTCGCGGTTCGCGGCCCGTCCGCGCGGCTGCTCGAACGGGTTGCGCAAGCGACAAGACAGATCAAACAGGAACTGCCGCTTACGGTCGCGGTTTCTCTGGGCATTCTGCGCGAAGATCAGTTGCCGATTCTGGTTGAAGCCGGCGTCGATAAAGTCAACCACAATCTCGAAACCTCGCGTCGATTTTTTCCTGAAATCTGCACAACCCATACATACGATGAACGTTGGGATACATGCACTCTGGTCAAACGGTCGGGGTTGGAGCTCTGTTGCGGCGGCATTATCGGAATGGGCGAAACAATCGCGGACCGCATCGACTTTATCACATCGCTGCAAGAACTGCAGCCGCAGGAAGTCCCAATCAACTTTCTTAACCCGCGGCCCGGAACACCGATGCAAGATCGCTCGTTGGTCGAACCGATCGAAGCGCTCCGGTTTGTCGCAATGGCGCGCATGGCGCTGCCGAACGCGCTGATTCGGTTCGCAGGCGGCCGCGAGTTGACGCTCCAGGGTCTGCAAGACCTCGGAATGCGCAGCGGCGTAAGCGGAATTGTGCTCGGTAATTATCTGACGACCAGCGGCCGCGGTGACGTTGAAGATTTTGCGATGCTTGAACGTCTAGGCTTCGAGGTAATGGCGTAAGTGCTGGGGCGTGTTTTGCGCGCGGCAGCGTTTTTGATTTCGCAACACTCCGCAACCGCCAAGGGATAGCGGCTCGCTCTTCAACTCAACGGCGTGACTTCGCCGCCCCAATTTTAGACGCGAGGCTTCCTACCATGGACCAAACCAAGACCCCCTACTTTCAAGCGCTGCTCGACTATGTCGATGCGGGCGTTATCCCGTTTCACACCCCCGGACACATGCAGGGCATTGGAATGGATCGAGCTTTTCGCGAGTTCATCGGCGACAATATGGCCTCGATCGATCTCACCCCGATGCCCGGCATCGACGATCTGCTGCAGCCGACCGAGTCGATCAAAGAGGCGCAGCAACTTGCTGCAGAAGCCTACGGCGCCGAGCGCACCTACTTTCTCATTAACGGTTCGACCAGCGGCAATCAGTGCATGATGATGACCGCGGTTAATCCCGGCGATCTGATCGCGGTCCCGCGCAACGCGCACAAGTCGATGCTGGGCGGACTCGTCATGAGCGGAGCGAGCCCGGTCTACATGCAGCCCGAAGTTGACGACGCGCTGCACATGGACCACTGCGTCACCCCGGAGACAGTAAGCCGAACGCTCGCCGAGTTTCCACAAATAAAGGCGGTCTATTTGGTGAGCCCTACCTACTACGGGGTTGCGGCCGACTTGGAAGCGATCGAGAAGATCGCTCACGACGCCGGAAAACTCTTCCTGGTCGATGAGGCCTGGGGGCCGCACTTTCACTTTCACCCGGCGCTGCCGATCTCGGCGACCGCCGCTGGTGCCGATCTCTGCATCAACTCGACCCATAAGATGCTCTCGGCATTCTCACAGTGCGCCATGCTGCACCAGCAAGGCGACCGCGTTCGCGTCGATCGGCTTGAAGCGGTGCTCAAAATGTTTCTCTCGACCTCTCCGAATCTCCCGATGGTGGCCTCGCTCGATGTTGCTCGCAAACAGATGGCAACCGAAGGTGCTGCGCTGCTCTCGAAGACCATCGAACTCGCCGAGGATGCGCGCCGACAACTCAATGCGATCCCGGGAGTCTACTGCTTCGGCGAAGAGATGCAGGGCCGACACGGCATCTTTGATTTGGACCCGACCAAAATTACGATAACCGTCAAGGACCTCGGCTACACCGGTTATGAGGCTTCGGAGATTCTGCGGCGCCGCTACAACGTGCAAGTCGAACTCGCCGACCTCTTCAACATCGTCGCATTGTTCACAATCGGCACCACACGTGCCGCAGCCGACCGCTTAATTTTTGGCGTCAGCGAGCTCGCGCGCGAAGACCGCCCACTCGACATGTTCTCGCCGTCAGGCGTGTTAGAACGCCGCATCAAAACCGGCAGCTACAAATTGCCGAAGATTCCACCGATGCGCATGCTTCCGCGCGATGCGTTCCTAGCCGATACCGAGTTCGTAAAGTTCAAGGCCAGCAAAGGCCGCATCTGCGCCGAAACAATCTCGCCGTATCCGCCCGGAATCCCGGTCATCTCGCCGGGCGAAGAGATCACCCCCGAAATCATCGACTATCTCGGCCTGGAACTGCGCGCCGGCGTACGCATGCAAGGCCCATTCGACAAAGACCTAAAGAGCATCCGTGTGGTAAAACGGTAACGTTCAATTCGGTTAGCGAGGCGTGACGGGCCCGAGACCCATCTACGGGTAGCTCTGATATTTTTGACCCAGCCACGGATAGCTGCTCCAAAACTTTGTTGGGTCAAAAATACGGGCAGCGAGAAATTCGCACGACGCGAATTTTCTCAGCGGTTCCCGTAAATGGGTCTCGGGGCCGTCATGCTTCGTTAACCGAATTGAAGCATGCAGGGACCGTGCCGGTTTTTGGGTAAGGGGGGACAAACGCTCATCTCGTAGAGGATCAGCATTGGCCGTTAAAGCCGAATCTGTCTCTCCCGGCTGGGAGCTCACGCAACTCCTCGATATCTTTCCCCTGCCGATCAGGCAGTCGCTCGTTCGCCTTCCAAATCTCGACCGCGTGATCGAGGTGGTTCTGGATCTCGGACGACCGCCCGAAGCGCGCTTCGAAGACGACTTCACTTATCTCTCCGACACACCGGTAAGCCACGAGGACATCGCGCATGTCTCTTCGCGCCTATCGCAATTCGGGGTTGATAATCGAGCCGGGATAGAGCAGACGCTTCACCGCATCTCCGCGATTCGCAATCGAACTGGAACGATCATCGGTCTGACCTGTCGAGTCGGCCGCGCAGTTTTCGGAACGATCGACATTATTTTGGATGTCATCCGAAGCGGTAAATCGATCTGTCTGCTCGGGCGGCCCGGCGTCGGGAAGACCACAATGCTGCGCGAATGCGCGCGCATTTTGAGCGAGGCGCGCAAGCGCGTCGTGATTGTCGATACCTCCAATGAAATCGCCGGCGACTCGGATATCCCGCATCCCGGTATCGGTATGGCGCGCAGAATGCACGTCGCCGATCCGGCGCTGCAGCACGCGGTGATGATCGAAGCCGTTGAGAATCACATGCCGCAGATTATCGTTATTGATGAGATCGGAACCGAGGCTGAAACGCTCGCGGCGCGAACGATTGCCGAACGCGGCGTCGCACTCATTGGCACCGCGCACGGGCAGACGCTTGAGAATCTGTTGATGAATCCGACGCTCTCGGATTTGGTCGGCGGAATAAGCGCGGTGACGCTCTCGGATGAAGAGGCGCGCCGTCGCGGTACTCGCAAGACGGTGCTGGAGCGCAAAGCCCCGCCGACATTCGATGTCGTCGTCGAGATTCAAGATCGCGATCGGTTGGCGATTCACCAGAATGTTGCCGAAGTAGTCGATGCCCTGCTGCGCGGCTATCAGCCGCAGCCGGAGGTTCGTCAACGGACCTCGACCGGCGATGTCACGATCGTGCAAGAAGCCAATCCCGAATCGATGGCGGCCTCGGCCGGTGACTTTGGAATGGAAGCGCACGAAGCCGACGAGCACGATCGCCCGCTGATGATCTTTCCGTACGGCGTTTCACGCAATAAGATCGAGCGCGCGATTCACAATCTTCGGATCAACGCCTCAATCGCGCGCAACTGGGACGACGCCGATGTTGTGTTGACGTTAAAGACGCTCGAACGCAAAGAGCAGCCTCGACTTAAACAAATTGCATCCGAAAACGTGCCGATCTATTCGATCAAAACCAACACGACAACGCAGATTCAATTGTGCTTGAAAGACGTCTTCAATCTACCGTCAATCAACAACGAAGAGATCGCGATTCGCGAAGCCGAAGAGGCCGTCTATCAGGTGCTGCTCGATAGCAAGGCGATTGAACTCTCTCCGCAAACCTCCTACGTGCGCCGAGTTCAACATCAGCTTGCGGAGAAGTATCGCCTTCATTCGCGCAGCACCGGCCTCGAACCCAATCGCCGCGTCCGCATTTACAAATCCGAATAACGATCAATCGTTAAGCGCTCAGCAACCTTAGCAAGAGAGCTAGACATCGGTCGTTCCACCGCGAGCGTACTGCTTGATACTAACGCGCGCAACAATGGGTCTCGCTACTGAAAGAAGTCGCATTTCATGAAAATACTCGTACAAAGCAATTCGTTAACATGACTGCGGAATCATCTCGCATCCAACAGCAGGCACGGATATTTAAGGACAAGTTTGTCGGCCGTAACGAAGGTCATGCCCTCGACCTGCGCCTGCGCCAGCATTACACGGTCGAATGGATCGGTGTGATGATTCGGCAGCGAACTGACCGCAAGCGCATGTTGAGTGCGCAGTGGAAGTTCCAGAAAGCCGAGCGTGCGCATCCGTGACGGGACGAAGGTCGCTGGTTCAATGGGAAGCGGCAATTTTTTGAGGGCATACTTGATGTCGATTTCCCACGCCGCAACCGCAGAGAGATAGACTTCGTTTAGTGTATCCTTGATCACGGCAATGACGGAATCAGGTAACTTATGCGGATCGGCGGCCGCTCGCAAAAAGATATGCGTGTCTAGCAGGTAGCGCATCCTTAGTCCGAGGTGCCATAAAACATCGCTTCGATCTCCGGGCATGGCTCATCGAAATCCGCTGGAATCTCGAACAGCCCCTTATCAAAGCCAAACAGCCGGTCGGTTTTCTTGTACGGTACCAAACGGGCAGCTGGTTTGTCACCTTTTGCAATGATGATCTCGGTCTCCGCTCCGCTCCGAATCTCTTCGACCAAACGTGACAGGTTGGTTTTGGCACTATGCATAGTCACAGTTTTCATAAACTCATTATAACACGCCTTAGTCTCTCAGACTAGACTAATTCCGGTTGACAAGCACCTTTTTGCGGCAGGTTGGAGACTGTATCCTCACGGCGAGAACTTGACTTCACCGCTGTCGCCGACGAGGAAGCGAGTGTCGTAGGCGAAGGTCTCGTCGTTAATCGAAATTCGGCTGTGGACGTTGAAGCGGTGCATCGGAGCGGCACCGGCTTGCTTTTGTAAACCGCCGTAGAACAGTTTGAGCAGCGGGGTGAGACCGGGTTTTGGTTCTTCGAGTTTGCGTTGCGCTACGAGTATCTTGATGATCTTTTGCTGAATTGCAAGCGGCAACAGACGGTAGGCGTCGTCGACTTTGTCGGTCATCTCCTGGTTGTGCAGTTTGCGCCGATCGATCGGTTCCGGCGTGTCGTTGACATACCGCACGATCGTGTCCCAGTGATCGGCGCCGATCCCGCGAAACTCGCCCATGTAGCGATGCCAGCGCTTGCCTTGATACTCGATCTGGTCGTTGCGGGTAGTGCGAACCCGAACCGGCAGTTTTTGTTCGCGTATTCCCAAGACAAGGTTGTATTCAGGCGCGCTCAGCGGCTGGGGAATGATGAAAACCAAGCCGCTGGCGGAGAGTTCTGTGCCGACACCTTGCATATTAGCGGCTTCTGGGCACCAAAGGTGAAAGGCGCCGGCGCGGCGCTTGTATTGGCGGCGGTCACCTACCCGGGTTAGGAACCACTCGATAACCTCGGTGAAGATCGAGTTTCCGGATGTCATACTCTCTATTTCGTTGAAAATGGGGTCAATGTTTATTACGTTTGAGGGGATCGAAGGCAGCGGCAAGACTACCCTGCTGCAAGGAATCGCTAGCCGTCTTCGCGCTTCGAAACAGAATCTACTGGTCACTCGCGAGCCTGGCGGCACGGCGGCCGGAAACGCGATTCGCAAGGTGTTCCTTGAAGCCGGTCTGCGCATCGATCCACTTACGGAGGCTTTTCTGGTAAATGCGTCTCGCGCGCAGCTTGTTTCCGAGGAGATCGACCCGGCACTATCGGCGGGCCGGCTGGTTCTCTGCGACCGGTACGTCGATTCAACTTTGGCCTACCAGGGGTATGGGCGTGGGATGGACCTTGCGATTCTGCGCGATCTCTGCGGTGCGGCAACCGGCGGCTTAAATCCCGATTTGACTTTTCTTGTGGACATTGACGTCACGACATCGCGGGCTCGGGTGACGTCGCGCGCGAACACGGTGGATCGCGTGGAAGCGGCCGACTTGGATTTTCACGAGCGGGTGCGCGCCGGCTTTCTGTCGCTCGCACAGGCCGAACCCAATCGCATCGTCGTGCTCGACGGCGAACGCACGCGCGAGCAGTTGGTTGACGACGCAGTCGCGCGGCTCGGACGTTAGCTGGTGAGCGAGTTGCACTGCGATGTCGTCGGCGCCGAAGGACCGCGTAGGTTCTTCTCGCGTATTACGAAGTCCACAATCGCGCACGGATACCTATTTTCAGGACCGAGCGGGATCGGCAAAAAGACGTTTGCCCGACGCCTAGCGCAGAGTCTGCTGTGCGAGGGTGAGAAGAACAGTGTTCTCGGATACGACGGCACGTGCGCAGCGTGCAAGCTGTTCCAAGGCGAGAAGACTCGGCATCCGGATTTCTTTGAAAGCGCCGGTGCGCTGAGGATCGGCGATACCGAATCCGCGCTTGGCTTTCATGAAGGCGAAGAGATGACTGCGCGAGATCTTGTGCGTCAACTCTCACTGCAATCATACGCAGGCGGATTCCGCGTATTCGTCTTGGGCGACGTGGACTTTGCGACCCATCACGCCGCCAACGCTCTGCTGAAATTCTTTGAAGAGCCGCCGCCGCGAGTGGTGATGCTGCTTACGACCGCAACCCCGGGGCGATTGCTTACCACGATACGCTCGCGACTCGCCGAGTTGCGCTTTCCGATCTTGTCGCAAAACCAAGTGCGCGATATTCTCATTCGCAAAAAAATTGCACCGGAAGAAGCGCGGGTCGGTGCCGCGCTCTCGCAAGGAAGCGTTACGCGCGCGCTCGCGGCGCTCGATGATGAGGAATCGAACCTCCGACGCAACGTGGCCGAGTGGTTTTTCACGGTCGTCTCGGGTGATTCGCCCGACCAAACGTGGGTGACCCGCGACGGCCTTGACGAAGGTTTAGAGATTCTCAAAACGCTCGTGCGAGATTGGATCGCACTCGGTTCCATCGGCGACGCGTCGCCGATACTGGCTGTCGACTATTCCGACCGGCTCGCCAACCTGGCGCCGATTCCATCCGCACATGCAGTCCACTCGCTGATGAAAATTACCGAAGCGCAGAAGCTTGCGCGAACCAACGTGAGCCCGGCGCTGGTCGGCGACTTCGTCCGAATGGCGCTTACGAACGCGGCGCGGCCTACCAGCGGCGCGTGAACGCGACCTCGTCGTATTGCTTGGCGAAGACGAACGCCAGATAGCTGACGGCAATCGCCTGAAACAATGCTTGAACGATTGGAAAACCCAGGCCGAGGTACGGTCCTAGCAACGCCAGAGCAAAGAAACTCACATAGTAGTAAACGACAATCGCGACGATTGCGAGCACGGCCGCTGCAAGATAGTTTGCGCGGACTGCGCGCACCGAAGCGGAGAGCGCCATGCCGCCCGGCGCGCCGCCGATCGCGGCTGCCGGTATCGTGTAGATCATGAAAAAGACCGCGGCCGCTCCCAGGATGTAACTTCCAATGGAGCCGAGCACTGCGCCCAAGTATTGAGCTGCAAAGATGATAAACAGAAAGCCGATCGCCGCAAATACCAAATCGGCGGATTTACGGCGCGCCTCTTCCCATGCGGAATCGAAGCTCGCCTTTCCGCGACGCCAGGCCATCTCCGCGAAGATGATCGCAACCCCGAACGCAAAGCCGAAGATGATCTGCCCAATGAATTGAAATATCCCCGCGCCGAACCCTCCGACCGCGTCGGTGAGCGGACCGCTGAGCATTTGGAGCAGCACCTGAATGACGCCGGCGAGCAGCGGCGCTGCGATCACAACCGGATTACGCACGAGGAGCGGCAGCGCGCGCAGATAGAGAGTAAAATCGATGCGCAGCCCGGTTCCCACTATCCGCGGGCGCCTTCGAGCGCGGTTTGGCACGCGCAGTTCTGATTCAGATCGATCTTCTCGATGATCTTGTGAATGGCGCCTTTGACGCGCTCGTTGTTGCTATTGAATACTTGGATCACGTCGTGATGTGAAACCGGCTTAATGCCGTGCTGACCCTCCAGGCCGACATCGTAATCAGTAATGAGTGAGATGTTGACATAGCAAATCTCCATCTCACGCGCCAGATAACTCTCAGGATACTGCGTCATATTGATGACTTCCCAGCCGGCGTCGGAGAACCACTTGGATTCAGCCCGAGTCGAAAATCGCGGACCCTGAATGACCACGATGGTCCCGCGTTCGTGGGTCTCGATGCCGAGCGACTTCAATGCGTCGATTGCGAGCGGCCGCATCTGCGGACAATACGGATCGGCAAAACTCGGATGTGCCGTGATCGGCCCGTCAAAGAACGTATCCTTACGGCCGGTAGTGCGGTCGACGACTTGATCGGCAACCACCATCGAGCCGGGTTTAACCTCGGCTTTGAGCGATCCGCACGCGGTCGGAGCGATTATGCGCTTCACGCCGAGCATCTTCATCGCGTAGAGATTGGCCCGGTAGTTGATCATGTGCGGCGGATAGCGGTGATCTTTACCGTGACGTGGCAGAAACGCCACTTTCTTGCCGGCAATATCACCGAGGGCGAGCTTTTCGCTCGGCGCCCCGAACGGTGTTTCGATTGTAACCTCGCGAGCGTTTTCGATCAGCGAATAAAACCCTGAGCCGCCAAATACGCCGATCTCGGCGCGTTCTGTCGTAAACATAGTCTCCAATTTTTAGGATGCATTCGGCCTTAGGCCGATTAGCCTTACGGGTTGAAGTCGGCGGGGCGCAACTCCTCTATGAACTTTTTGAAGCGCTGGGAATCGACGACATCATCCTTCTTTTCGGGAGTGGATTCTTCCAGCGTAATGTTTTCATCGACGTAAATCGGGGCTTGCATACGCAGCGCGAGCGCGATGCCGTCGGATGGGCGCGCGTCGATCTCCCGCAGCTCTCCGCCCACGCGAATAACCAGCTTCGCAAAGAACGTGGCCTCTTTGATATCGTGGATCACTACTTGTTCGAGGCGCGCGCCGAGCTGTTCGATAATCATGCGCATCAGATCGTGCGAGAGCGGCCGCGGCACCGGCGCACCTTCGAGCGCAAGCGCAATTGAAGTCGCTTCGAACGGACCAATGAGGATCGGTAGATAGCGCGTTCCTTCGAGGTCTTTGAGGATGACTACCGGATCGTGCGTGAGCAGATCGATTCCGAGTTTGTCCACCTTCATCTGGCGCATTCCTTAGTATCCTACATCGCCGGTGTAATTTCATGCCGAGGGAAGATGCCGCGCGTCCCGAACCAGGCCGGTTCACATGGCCTTATCATGCGGTATCGTCGGCTTGCCGAACGTCGGCAAATCCACCATCTTTAACGCGCTCACGCGCTCTGCCCAGGCGCTGGCCGCCAACTATCCGTTTGCAACGATCGAGCCGAATGTCGGCGAAGTGCCCGTCCCAGACGAGCGTTTGCGCGTGCTGCACGGCCTGTTGAATTCACAGCGCACCGTGCCCGCCGGCATGCGCTTTGTCGATATCGCGGGCTTGGTGCGAGGGGCGAGTACCGGGCAGGGGCTCGGCAATGCATTTCTAAGCCATATTCGCGAGACCGATGCGATTGCAATGGTGGTGCGCTGTTTTGAGGACGGCAACGTCACGCACGTCGAGGGCTCACCCGACCCGCAGCGCGACATCGAAATCATCAATATCGAGATGGCGCTCGCCGATCTCGCAAGCCTGCAGAAGCGAGCCGACAAAATCGAACGCGAAGCGCGGGCCAACCCGAAGCTGCGGTACAAGGCCGACGCCGCCAGAGGCCTCATAGCGGCCCTCGAGCAGGGCAAGCCGGCCCGGAGCTTCCCCAAGGGTTCCCCCGAGGCCGAGATCGCCGGCGAGTGCTTCTTGCTGACCGCGAAGCCGCTGCTGTATGTAGCCAATATCGACGAGGCTCAGATCGGCAATCCCGGCCCGCTCATGCAAGCCGTCGACGCAGTCGCGAAGGCGGAAGGCAGCCTAATCGTTGCATTTTGCGGCAAGGTTGAGAGCGAGCTGGCCGGCCTCACCGATGCCGAGGCCAAGGAATTCTGCCTGGAGCTGGGCATCGAGCGCGGCGGCCTCGACCAGCTGATCGTCTCGGCGTACGATCTACTCGGGTTGATGACGTTCCTGACCGCCGGTGAAAAAGAGGTTCGCGCCTGGACGATCGACCGCGGCAGCAAGGCCCCCCAAGCCGCCGGCAAGATTCACAGCGATATCGAGAAAGGCTTCATTCGGGCTGAGATCGTTTCGTACGCCGATTATGTGAAATGCAAGACGATGGACGCGTTGCGAACCGCCGGCCTGGTTCGCAGCGAAGGCAAGGAGTACGTGATGCAAGAGGGCGACGTCGTCAACTTCCGATTTAATGTCTAAAACGACTTAAGTAGATAGGGACTGCGCTCGCCGGACACAAACCTGATTAAGGGTTGTTTCCAGGAGGCCTTAAACTCTCTATGACTACTGCTGTGCGCGAAGTATCGGTATTCGGCGACGGAATCGCCTATTTTAATGAGGCGGCTGAATTGCTCAATTTAGACGCCGGAATGCGCGCGATTCTCACGCACCCGTCGCGCCAAATCATCTTCTCGATTCCGTTTCAGCGAGACTCGGGTGAGTTTGAAGTCTTCACCGGCTATCGCGTTCAGTATAACTTCGCGCGCGGCCCCGCAAAAGGCGGCATCCGATTCCACCCCGGGGTCACCCTTGATGAAGTAACCGCTTTGGCATTTTGGATGACCTGGAAGTGCGCGGTCGTCGATCTGCCGTTCGGCGGCGGCAAGGGCGGCGTCACCTGCGATCCCTCAACCCTTTCGCGCAGTGAACTGGAACGCATCACGCGCCGCTATGCTGCCGAGCTGGTGGAAGTCGTCGGACCCGACAAAGATGTACCGGCGCCCGATGTCAACACCACCCCGCAGGTCATGGCGTGGTTCATGGACACCTACTCGATGCATGTGCGTCAAAACGTTACCGGCGTGGTTACCGGCAAACCGCTTGCAATCGGTGGCTCGCGCGGTCGAGTCGAGGCCACCGGCCGCGGTGTTACCATCTGCGCACTCGATCAGATGAGCGTCATGGGCATTCAGCCGGAGACCGCTCGAATTGTGATTCAAGGTTTCGGCAATGTCGGTTTGTACGCCGCAAAATTGTTTGCTGAACGCGGCTGCAAAGTGCTGGGCATCTCCGATGTTACCGGCGCGTACTATAATCCGGCAGGCATCGATATTCCAAACGCCGTTGCTTACGCGCAAGAACATCATTCGCTAGAAGGTTTCCGCGGCGGCGACAAGATCAGCAACGCGGATCTGCTGGTGAGCGAATGCGATGTGCTCGTGCCGGCGGCACTCGAAAAAGTGCTGAATGCCGAGAATGCGTCGAAGATCACCGCAAAGCTGATTGTCGAGGGCGCCAACGGCCCGACCACACCTGAAGCCGATCATATTTTCAATCGGCGCGGCGTCGTAGTCATCCCCGATATCATGGCAAATGCGGGCGGTGTGACGGTTTCATACTTCGAGTGGGTTCAGGACCGCATGGGCTACTTCTGGAAAGAGAAGGAAGTCAATGAGAAGCTTGAGGACACGCTTCTCACCAACTTCCACGAACTGCGCGAACTCTCCGTCGAACACACCGTCCCGCTTCGTACCGCCGCCTACATGATTGCCATCAAACGCGTCGTCGAAGCCCTCAAGCTCCGCGGAGTTTACGCGTAGCTCGACGGTCATCTGTGGATTTAGATCGACTCGTCCGAAAAATGGGCTCACTCTCCTAGTTGAAACCGCTGAGAAATTCGCGTCGTGCGAATTTCTCGCTGCCCGCATTTTTGACCGAACAAAGTTTTGAAGCAGCCATCCGTGGCTGGGTCAAAAATATCGGAGCTTTCAGCTAGGAGAGTGAGCCCGTTTTTCGGACGAGTCGATCTAAATCCACGCACTATCACCTACGAAAAACCCCGCCATAACAGGAATTCCTTATGGCGGGGTTTTGTTTCGTACTGGTTGGCTTAGTGTTGTGCGTAGGGATCGGGAATGTTTTGGAACGACGCCGCGCCCGAGTAGATCGCGCCGACGTTTACATCTGGAATGCTGCCGCCGAGTTTTGCATTGATGGTGTCGATGAATGCGTTCGCGATCAGTGCGTACCCGGTGTTCGATGGATGTAAGCCGTCGAAGCTTAAGATGCCGCCGCCGAACTGCAGGCTGCAGCATTTCGGAGGATTGATTGGAACACCGCCGGCAGTTTTGATCTGCACGAACAAACTGTGAATGTCGACCAGCGGTGCGCCGGTTGCGGTTGCGGCCGCTCCGATCGATGCATTGTACGCGGTGTTCAGGCCCTGAACTTGTGCAGCGAGCTGATCGGTCAGGTAAGCGCCGCCGAGCCCGGAGCCTTTTCCATTGGGATCGAGGAATGGCGGCGGGGTCTGGCCGTGACTCAGTGCGGTGATGACCGGACCGATGTTGCCGAGTAGGCCGAAGAAACCGGTTTCAGTTAAGTAGCCGCCGGCTCCGATTCCGTAAGCGCTCTGCAAGTACGGCAAGACCAAGCCTTGCACGGCCGCAGCGGGAACTTGACCACCGGTGAAGGTCGCGATGGTTTGCGGAAGCGCGGGCTGCGCAAAGAACTGCGGCAGACCGAGAATATCCGGCAAGTTCGCGACGACGACTTTTGCGCCGCTGCCCTGCAACTTTTGAATTGCAAGCGTGATGTCGGCCTGCATCTGACCCGGTGAGTCGGACGCGGCCGGATTGCCGCCCGAGAACGTGTATTTTAACAGGTCGTTTGCACCCAGCCAAACCGTCGCGAGGGTTGGGTGCAGCGATACGGCGGCGTTTACTTGGGTGAACGGATTCGGTGGCGAACTCTGGTTTGCGAACCCTCCGAGAATCGGCAGAAACAAGCCGCTTTCGCCCGCGATGAGCGACTGCAACCCGCCCGCCGTCGGGTCGTTTGGGTTGGGCGTGAACGAGCAGCCCGGACCGTTCGGCGGTCCGGTGATCGGATTGATTTGATAGAGCGCTTCGTGCGCGGTCTGCCCGGGGACTGCCACATCGTAGACCGCCGAGCTTTGGTTGATCCGCACAGTACTCAGGCCCGACTGCGAGAACGCTGCCTGATTGAATGCATCGCAACTGGAGTGGGTCGGTGCAAAGAACGGCGGAGCTGCCGCAAACACTAGCTGATCGCCTAGTCCCGGGCCGTTGATTAGCGGGAGAGGCGAGTTTGGACCGCCGAGCGCTGAGGTCGGCAAGCCCTTAGCCTGCGCATAAAGTAATCCCCAGAAACCATTCTCCTGGGTTGGAGGTACGAGGCCGCCTGGCAGCGCCGAAACGGGATTGGTTACTGGAAAGGCGCCGAGTAGGCCGCCGGCTTGATAGCCGGCAGTAAGGCTGTCACCGACTCCGACGATAACGCCGGTTAATCCGGTCGGCTGGGTCGGCGTGTTCGGGATGCTGCCGCCGTTCCCGCCGCCTCCGCCGCAGGCTGCCAGCGCAAATAGGGCGAGAATCGCTAGGGGGCGTGAGAGTTGCTTTTGCATTGTGCTATATCCCATTAGAACTGGATCACGTTTGGTGAGCCGATGCCGAATTGAATTTGGACTTGGGTCGCTTTAAGGCCGCCGACGCCGGGGACCGTTGTGTTCGCACAGTTGCCGGCTTGCTGACAGTTTAACGAAGTAACGCCGTACGGCTGGTAATTGTTCGGGCCGCCGCTATTGAGCACCACTTGAACGAAAGCGTTTTTGCTGATCAGGTGTGAGACACCGGCGAAGTACGCATACAAGTGCTGCGGGTAGGGGTCGGTCGGAAGATAGTCGCGTGAACTTTGCGGCTCGAAAAAGATTTTCGTCGTTTTGGTTGGATTGTATTCGAGATACAAAATCTGGTAGAGTTGCGCGTGATTAGTCTGGTTGAGACCGTTCGTATGAGTCAGCCAGGTCGGGGCAACCGTAAACGTTCCGAACATCTTCGGGGTGGATAGAATCGGCAGCGTAAATGCTAGCGAATCCAGCTGCGCGGTTCGGGTATGCAGATTAAAAACCGGAAACCCGTTGTATTCAAACGGCACGATGTCGGTCCCATTATTTGAGGCGGCGATCTTCGAAGTGCGCGAAACGTAGGTCGGCGTGATCACGATTGGAATGTCGTGACCGTGAAAGTTGCCTAGTTTCACTAATTTCTCAACCATCAGCAGCAAGAACTTGTCTTTGGTGGTGACATCGATTTGGGGCTGAATCTGCGAGAGGTCGGCCGAAGAGCAGTTCGGCAGACCCTGTACACACGCCGGCACCACACCGCTGTTGAATCCGACCGGGTAGTGTTGGATCTCGTAGTAATTTGCCTGAAGCCGGGTCGTTCGGTCGAATCCATAACCGGCGCTCGCATCGAAGCCGCCGGGCAGCCATTTCTTACCGGTCCTACCGATGTTGCCGTAAGGATAGGCGATCGAAAGATCGGCTGTGTAGGTGAATCCGGTCGGCAAGCCCTGCTGCGCGGCCCCGCCTACAGGCGGCTGGGTTACTGGAGGCACCTGAGCAAGCGTGCCTTGGGGCAGCGATTTTTTCTCGGACTTGAGGACATTCTTCAGGGCGAGGTTCGCGCCCGAAACCACTTGGGCGCCGAACGCATCGCCGCTATCCGCCCGGACGGGCAAAGCGGGCAGGCTTACGGCCGCAGCAAGCCCGACGGCTACAGAAAAACGAAGCAAATTGGCAAGCATAGAATCTCCAACACGAAGCGGGCGCTATATATTAAAAATATCAGGAGCCCAGTTGAGCCTACCTACCGCTTGCAGGGACGAAAACCCTCGCGCCGTTGGCGGATCCCCTGCCGTTTATCGAAAAGCTTGTTCGGCGTGGTACGAACTGCGCGAGAGCGGGCTGCTTACGACTTGATGGAAGCCTTTGCTTTGGCCGAGGCTTCCTAGGCGCGCGAACTTTTCTGGGGTGACGAACTCGACTACCGACAGATGGCGCTTGGTGGGCTGCAGATACTGACCCATTGTGAAGATATCGACGCCGATACGGCGCGCGTCATCCATCGCGGTCTCGATCTCGTCTTCGGTTTCGCCTAACCCCAGCATCAACGATGTCTTCGTAAAATGCTGCGGCGCGCGCTGCTTTGCGTGCTCTAAGATCGCGAGCGACTGATCGTATTTGGCGCGCTTATCGCGAACGTGCGGAGTGAGGCGGCGAACCGTCTCAAGATTGTGCGCAAAAACATCCGGAGACGCATCCAATACGATGTCCAGCGCGATCGTGTCGCCACGATAGTCACCACTGAGAATCTCGACTTTGCTTCCCGGTACCCGTTCGTGAATGGCGCGCACCGTGTTTGCAAAAATCAGCGCGCCTCCGTCCGGGAGATCGTCACGATCTACTGCAGTCAACACCAGATATTGCCATCCCAAATCGCGCACGGCATCGGCTACGCGTACCGGTTCCAGCCAGTCGACTTCGCCCTTGGGGTTGCCGGTCTTCACATTGCAGAAGCGGCAGCCGCGCGTACAGGTATCGCCCAGAATCATAATCGTTGCGGTGCCCGCTCCCCAGCACTCGGCGATATTCGGACAGCGTGCCTCTTTGCAGACGGTGTTGAGTTCAAGCGCGTTGACCTTTGCCTTGACGCGGTCGTACTCTTCACCGCCGGGCAGAGCAACCTTGAGCCAGGGCGGCTTCGCGATACGCGGCGGCCCTGCTCGATCGAGCAGATCGACTTCGATCATGCGGTTAGGGCGGTTGGCGTCGGTGGCGTCATGTTCTCGAATTGTACGTCAAACGCGTGCGAAAGCGAAGCGATTAAGGGCGGTTTGGCTTCCGCCAGGCTTATCGCTCGACCGGCCTCCTTCGAGAGCGAGGTG
>JALYVT010000143.1 GCA_030853105.1 Vulcanimicrobiota bacterium | reverse complement strand
CTGCATTACGCTGCGAAGCGTCCATGTTAACGCCGGTCGAGCGTGCTGGCAAGCGTCGGCAGGTATCGTCGCCGACAGCAATGCGCAATCGGAATACGATGAGATTCTGCACAAAACCCGGATCATTCGCGATGTTCTCGGAGTAACAGCGTGAGCCCCATGCGCTTGCTGTTCGTCGACAACTTCGATTCGTTCACCTATAACGTGGTGCACTTGTTCGCATCTGCGGGCGCCGCGATCGATGTGATGCTTAACAACGACGTACGCTTGACGCCGGCAATTCTCACCGACTACGACGGGTTGCTGGTTGGCCCGGGACCAGGACGCCCGAGCGCAGCCCCGAGAGCCTTATCGCTCATCAGCGCTGCCGCGGCGACGCGCAAGCCGGTCTTCGGTCTCTGCTTAGGATTGCAGGCCATCGGTGAGGTCTTCGGCGCAACAATCGGCCACGCGCCGCAGCTGATGCACGGGAAAACCTCGCAGATCCAGCATGACGGCAGTGGCATCTTCGAAGGCATTCCACCCAATTTTATCGCGACGCGATATCATTCGCTGTGTATCGAACCACAATCGTTGCCGCCGGAACTCCGCGTAACTGCTCGCAGCGAAGACGGCGTCATCCAAGCCATCGCTCACACCGACCTGCCGATTCACGGTGTGCAATTTCATCCCGAATCGATCCTCAGCGAACGCGGCACCCAAATTGCCCAGAACTTCCTGAATATCTCGGTGAATGGCTGAAAATGGCTTGCCATCGCGGGTTGCCATCGCGAGTCCTCGGCGTTTGCGATTGCCGCATCGGCGCCTTGACTTGTGGCGAGGATCGTGGTAACTTCGGCTAACTAATGCAGATTGCAAGCGCGAACACTTCGTGGTGGCACTCAACCGATGACGATACACCGGTGAGTTAAGCGCGCGTTTCGATCTGTTTCGATAGCCGCCGGTTCGCCGGGCGGCTTTTTTGTTTTTGTAAGGAGCATCATGAAGGCACCCTATCGGCTTGCGAGCCGCGATTCAAATAAGACGACCGTCGTGCAGGTTGGCGATGTTTGCATCGGCGATGGATCGTTCGTGACGATCGCCGGTCCGTGCGCGATCGAGAATCGCAACCAAATCGAACGCACGGCAGCATTTGTCGCCGGGCACGGCGCGCAAATACTGCGCGGCGGCGCGTACAAACCCCGAACCTCGCCGTACGACTTTCAGGGTTTGGGTGACATCGGCGTCGTGCTGATTACCGCGGCCGGCGAAAACTCCGGCTTGCCGACGGTGGTCGAGGCGCTCAGCGAAGAGAATCTGCCGATGCTGAGCAAACACATCGATATGATCCAGATCGGCGCCCGCAACATGCAGAACTTCGCGCTGTTGCGTGCGGCGGCACGCACCGGGAAGCCGATTCTGCTTAAGCGCGCTGCGTCAGCAACACTTGATGAACTGCTCTATGCGGCGGAGTACATCTTAGTCGACGGCAATTCGCAAGTGGTACTTTGCGAGCGCGGGGTGCGCGGGTTCGACGCCCATACGCGCAATTTGTTTGATTTAGCCGGCGCAATCCGGCTGAAAGAGCTGACGCATCTCCCGGTGATCGCCGATCCGAGCCATGCAACCGGACGCGCTAGCCTGGTCGAGCCGCTGGTGCTCGCCTCGGCGGCCGCCGGGTTGGACGGTTCGATGGTCGAGGTTCACCCGGAGCCGACCAGCGCGCTTTCAGACGGGCCGCAGTCCCTGGATTTCGCCTCGTTCGAGCGCTTGACGGCGCGCCTGGCGATGCTCTCAAGTACCGGCGAGCCTAAGTTTGCCGGTCTAGGATGCCGATAAGGTAGTACACGGAGCATCAAAGCGTGCTTCGCAATTTATCAGAAAGGGGGTGAAAAAGAAAAATATGAGTTCTCTACTCCTCACCATCGGTGCTTCGGCTGCTCCTTCGGCGCTCGGCGTCTCAGGTGCGTCCCGCGTTCCCGGTCGGCACAGTCGCATAGCGGCCTCGCAATTCGGCGAGCTCCTCAAAAAGCGGCTTACACCGTCCGAACCCAACGCTGCAGTCGACCAAATCGCCACTCTGATCGGCTCCGGAACACCGACCTCAACCATCATCGACCGGCTTGCTCAAGAACTCGGCGCGAAAGTGCAGACTGCATTTCACGCTGTAACCGGCAAATCGCTCGATGCCCATTCCAAGGCCAAACTCATCCGGGCTCTCACGACGGCGCTCTCGCCGCCGGATAGTCAAGCTCCGCCGGGTACAACCACCCAACAAGCAGCATCCCTCGCGCAACGATTAGCCCAAGTGCTAACAAGAATCGCGGGGGAACTGACCGGATCAACAGGGCAGCAGAATCGACTCTCAGGAAACATCTTGGACGCCAAATCGGCGAAAGAAATCCTGGCCCGCCAGACGCCTCCGACACCAGCTTCGGCTGATATCGCGGCGCTCGTGCAGTCGCTCCTTTCGGGAGCTGCCAAGAATCCGGTCAAACTTCCACCCAGCGGGTTGCGATCCGAACCTCCAGCCTCCGGTGCAAACGGGATCGGTGGTTTTTCCAAACACCCAATCACCCTTCCGACCAACGGCTTCAAACCGCCGCCGGCGGATCCGGTCGTCTCGACACTTCCAGTCATGCATCGTGCTGAAGACAGCGCGCCGAAATCGTTCGGCGGAGAGGTCGTCAAAACACCGGAACAACCCAACAACATCCTCATGCGAATACTGCAACGGGCAGCCGGCGTCGATGCGCGCACAAACGGTTCACCCGAAGCTGCAGGCTCCGCAACTCCAGCCTCCGGCAATCACGCACTCTCACCCGGTGCGTTATTCGATCGGCTGGTCGCGGCGATTGAGCGATCGGCGCAAGCCTTCAGCGGCAACGCCGGTAAGGACAATCAACAGAGCAGTTCCGATTCGAATGCGTTCGGTTCGAACAGCAAACCGGCTGACGTGCCCGGTGTATTACCGCAAGGTGCAACGCCGTTCGTTCTCACAGGTGTCGGCAATGCGGATATTCCGCAAAACCCGGCAATCAATTCGACCGCAGCTCCGGCTCCGGTCGATCCAAGTGCGCTTATCGACCAAGTTGTGCAGGGGATGCTCATGCGAAGTTCGGGGAACGCCTCGGAGATTCGGATGAAGCTTGCCCCCGAACATTTGGGCGAGATCGCCGTTAAGCTCAACGTTTCGGGCGCATCGATGAGCGCAACCATCATCGCGCAAAATGCTGATGTCCGCGATGCGTTGCTTGCAAATCAAAGTCAACTTACGCGCAGCCTCGCCGATGCCGGCGTCAAGCTTACGGGCTTCTCGGTCGATGTCTCGGGCGGCAATCAGCAGCAACACCAAAACACCCATCACCTCGGCGGTTCTCGACATCTGCATCAATTCGGAAACGAAGAGACAGATGATGAGATAACCGCTGCGGTACCCACCTTCGGTCCGCCGCTCGTTGCGACGTCCCGATTGGACCTTCTCAACTATCTCGCATAGGAGCAAGATATGTCTAGTGCACTAGCCGGCTCGAGCACCGCACCACCGATCAGCTCGCTCGTTCAGGCACCGCTCACCGGAACGCAGATTCCATCGGCGTCTAATGCCGCCTTGGGGTCGGGTGCGTTCCTCCAGCTACTCATAACCGAGATGCAGAATCAAGATCCGACCGCGCCGCAGGATCCGACACAATCGGTAACGCAGCTCGCGCAGTTCTCGGCGCTGCAGGCTCAGACCACCCTCAACAGTTCGTTCCAAAACTTCCAATCCAACTTCGGCGTATTGCAATCGGCATCGCTGATCGGAAAACAAGTTACCGTGAGCACGCCCAACGGTTCCGGCAACACCTCAACCCAAACCGGAACGGTCGGTACCATCTCGGTGCAAAACGGCGCGCCGTTTTTCACGCTCAACGACAGCGCCGGCAAACCCTACACCGACGGCAATGGCGCGCCGCTGCTCTACAGCACCACCGAGATCATCGGAATCGGAACCTAAATGGATCCCAAAGAGATCAATCCGGCTGCGCGCGGCATTATTCCCGGACCGGGACCGCGTCCAGTCGGCAAACCGGTGCAGATTCCGCCGACTTCAGGGCCGGGTTTCCGGCAAATCCTGGAGAGCGCGGTCGTTGCACCCGGCCAACCGCTCAAGTTCTCGGCTCACGCGGCGCAAAGACTGCAGTCGCGCAACATCAATTTAAGTCCCGCCGATGTTGCGAAGATGAATGCAATGGCCGACAAGGCCGCGGCCAAAGGAGCCAAACAGTCGCTCTTCATGATGCGCGATGTCGCGCTGGTGGTGAGCATCAAAAACCGCACCGTCATTACGGCGGTCGATCAAGACTCGATGCGGGAAAACGTGTTTACGAACATCGATTCCGCAGCAATCATCTAACCCACTCATCGGAGCGGACCGCTTGCGGAGCTCCGACCACGACGCCGACCAATTGACGCGTCGTGGGCTCTGAAAGGTATGTCACAACATGGCATTCGACTCACTCTACACCGGGATCACCGGTCTGGACGCGTATCAAAGCCAGATCGATATGATCTCGAACAATATCGCCAACGTCGGCACAACCGGCTTTAAGGGCCAACGCATGACGTTTGCGGACCTGTTCTATCAAACGACCTCGCAGCAAGGGTATGCCACCGGGCCAACGCGCTCAAGCGGCGGCGTCGATCCCAAAGAGATTGGCCTCGGCTTGAAGATCAACTCGATCGACACCAACTTCGCCCAAGGCGGCTTGGAGACGACCGGCATCAACACCGATCTTGCAATCAACGGCGACGGGTTCTTCATCATGCGCAATCCCGACGGCAGCGGGACGCCGATGTACACGCGCAACGGCGCGTTCAAGCTCAATCAAAACGGCCTGCTCTATGATCCGGGCAGCGGCCTTGGCGTGCAGGGCTACACGGCCGATTCAACCGGCAATATCGTCGCAACCGGAAATCCGACCGACATTAACATCCCGCTCGGCCTTGCCTCGCAGGCGACCGGAACCGGCTTCGGCGCGAAAACCGGGCCGACCGGTGATTCCGTTTTCGATATCGCCGCCGCCGGTAATCTCGACCAAACGCAATGGTCCAAAGAACAACAGGGCGTCGCCAATGGTACGGGCCCCGGCCCCGGCGGAACCGGCGCGGGCGGCACCGATACGATCTCAACCACCATCTACGATTCACTCGGCGTCGGCCACCTTGCGACAATAAAATACGTTCCGGACGCGACGGGCGCAACCGCGGGGCCGCCGGCTACAAGCGGTCTGCCCGCGACGCTCAACGACGCAAGTGGGAAGGCGCATACTCCGGCGACCCGCTGGAAGGTGCAAGTCTATTTTGCCGACGGCACCCAGGTCGGCGGCGCACCCGCAACCTCGGCCGCTCCGGCGACCCTGGGTTACTCGTACTTCGATCAGAACGGGCAGTTCATCAACACCTCAAGCCTCACCACGCCGACTGCGGCTACGCTGCATATTGCTGGACAGGCGTCCAGCGTCGCGGCTGGCGATGAAATGAACGTCACGCAGTGGGGAAATGGGGCCAGCGACCTCGGAACGGCTCCAACCGGAGTCGGTGTCGGAGCCGCGGCAGTCGGTGCCATCGGCATCGACTTCTCAAACACGACCTCACTGGCGGCAATCAGCAGCGGTTCGGGCGGTGCTTCGACGAGCGGCAGCTTTACCGCGAACATCCTCTCGCAGAACGGTTACGGGGCCGGGACGCTCGACAACATCACCATTGGTCAAGACGGAACGGTTACCGGATCGTTCACCAACGGCCAGCAGAGAACGCTGGCGCAAGTGGCTTTGGCGACGTTCCAAAATGAAAACGGTCTGCACCGCGCGGGCGGCAACGTCTTCACCCAAACGGCCAACTCCGGTCTCGCGCAGATCGGCGTCGGAAGTTCTGGGCGCTTCGGCGCCGTTATCTCCGGCGCGCTGGAACAATCGAACGTCTCGCTGGCCGACGCATTCACCAAACTGATCGTTGCTCAGCGTGCTTTCGAGGCGAACAGTCGCGGAATCACGACCGCCGACCAAAACCTCATTACCATCACCCATCTCCAAGCCAGCGAAAACTAAGACCCGCTTTCCCTAGCGTTACCACGGGAGGAGGCGGCGGAGAAATC
>JALYVT010000142.1 GCA_030853105.1 Vulcanimicrobiota bacterium | reverse complement strand
CGCATCGTGCACCACAAACTGTCTGGCGACCGCCGTTAAACCGATCGTCGATTCACTTGGTTGGGTGAAGGGGTTTATGTCGACGATCCATAGCTATACCAACGATCAAAATATTCTGGACGCTCCGCATAAAGATTTGCGCCGCGCACGCAGTGCGGCGCCCAATATTATTCCAACCTCAACCGGCGCTGCAAAGGCGCTCTACCTGACGATTCCTGAAGTCGAAGGAACCTTCGACGGATTTGCGCTGCGCGTTCCGACTCCGACAGTCTCGATGATCTATCTGGTCGCGCAAGTCAAGAAACCCACCACCAAAGACGAGTTAAACGCAATCCTGCGGCGCGCCGCGAATGGTAACGAACTCAAAGAGTATGTCCAATACTGCGAGGAAGAATTGGTCTCCAGCGATTTCAAACGGTCGCCGTACAGCTCGATTATCGATAGCAAGCTCACCGGCGCAAACGGAGACCTCGTGCAGATCGCGGCTTGGTATGATAACGAGTGGGGATACTCGTGCCGGCTCGCGGACCTCACGAACATGGTCTTGAACGCGATTCCAACCCCGGCATAGCGCCGTTGCTGTTAGCGCTCACCGCTCCGCCTGCGATAGCCTCGCCCGCCGCGAACGCGCCGTTTACGATCGGCGCGCTGCACCGCATCGTCGGCTTCTCATCGCCGCGCGTCTCGCCGGACGGTAAGCAGATTGTCTTCGTTCGTTCGGTTCAAAACTTGCAGACGGATGGCTATGACGGTACGCTTATGCTGATGGACGTGGCAACTCGCGCGCAGCGTCCGCTCTCGGTCGCTCGCCCCAAGGTAGATTCGCCGCTGTGGTCACCGGGCGGCGAACGTATCGCATTTCTCTCTAGCGGAAAAGAGCCGCCGCACCGAACGCAGATATTCGTCATGTCGCTGAACGGCGGCGATCCGATTCAAGTTACGGATGCACCGCGCGATGTCGAACAGTTTATCTGGCGCGCCGACGGCCGGGCGCTGGCCTATCTAACCGGCGATGAGCCGCCGAAGAAAACCGGAATCGCCCGCTTTGAAGATGGCTATAAAGTCACCGACAACGCCTATTTATCGGTGGGACCGTTCTACCCGTCGCATCTTTGGCTTACAATGCAGACCGACAGTGTATCGCGCGACTGGACATCGAAGCGGCTTACGCGCGGCGCCTGGAGCGTGGCCGCCGGCGCCGCGCAGAGCACGCTGTCGTTCGGGCCGGACGGCCATCGGCTCGCATATGTGCGCATTCCGAATCCGTTGCTTGCGGATGCCGATCGTTCGATCGTCGAACTCGTTAACCCGCAGACTGCGCTCAGCCGGCAACTCACCTCAAGGAGCCGCTACGAATACAACCCGCGAATCTCGCCGGATGGGAAACACGTCTCCTACACCTACGCCCGTGCCGGTGATCCCAACAATCTTGCGGCAATCTATCTTTCGAGCGGCAATGGCGCGGGCGGCGAACTGGCTGCGCGATTTGACGGCAATGCAGGCGACTATGCGTGGTTTCCCGATTCGAGCGGCGTTCTGGTCGGAGCCGATTCCGGCAGTCGGCGCGGGTTATGGAAACTCAATCTAGACGGAACATTTGCGCGCTACGATCTCGGCGATCTCAATGTCGTCGGCGATTTCGATCAGAGCATAACGCGAAACGGTGCGATTGCGTTCATCGGCGTAGGCGCGCGCAACCCGGGCGAAATCTATTTCCTTCGCTCACTCGGCGCAAGGCCCGAGCAACTTACCGACGACAATGCCGGTATTGCAAAATTGAACTTTGGACGAGTCGAGACAATTTCGTGGGACGGTCCGGGCGGCTTACATGAAGACGGCGTGCTCACCTACCCCGTCGGTTGGAAATCGGGCGCATCGTACCCGCTAGTCCTCTTAATTCACGGCGGCCCAACCGAGGCAAGCACCACATCGTTCGATCAACTCGGACAACTTATGGCCGCGCGCGGCTGGCTTGTCTTTCAGCCGAATTATCGCGGAAGCGACAACGCGGGCGACGCGTACGCGCACGCGATCTATATGGATCCGGTGGATGGCCCGGGAAAAGACATCATGGCGGGGCTGGCCGCCGTTCAACGCGCGACAAGCGTTGATGCAAAGCGCGTCTGCGTCACCGGCTGGTCGTACGGCGGCCTCATGACTTCATGGCTAATTACACATTATCACCAGTGGCGATGCGCGGTATCCGGCGCGGCCGTCAACGATTTGGTCTACGATTATGTGCTGGCCGATGACGGCGCCTCCGACCGCCTGTCGATGCGCGGACGCCCATTTGCGAGCAATAATCTGCGAGCTTATCGGAACGCCTCCCCGCTGACATACGCAGCCGACGTCACGACGCCGACATTGATTCTCGGCGACACCTACGACGTTCGGGTTCCGGCGCCCGAGTCGTACGCATTTTACCATGCCTTACGCGACCGCGGCGTTCCAGTCGAGTTTTATCAGTGGCCGGTCCACAGCCACTTTCCAGGCGATCCGATTCGAATAGCCGATGTCTATCGACACTGGATGGGATGGATCGCGAAGTATTTTGCACCGAGGAGTTGATGGGAACCCATAAAACACTAGCCGACTTCGATCTACGCGGTAAACGCGTACTCGTTCGTGAAGACCTCAATGTGCCGCTTAAGGATGGGGCAGTCGCCGATTATACGCGAATCGACGGCGCGTTACCGACACTCCATTATCTGCATGAGAACGGCGCGAAGACCATCATTCTTTCGCACTTGGGTCGACCGGACGGGCGGCCGAATCCGAGATACTCGTTGAAGCCGGTCGCCGCTGCGCTTGAAAAACGGCTCGGCTTGCCGGTCGCGTTTGCCGATGATTGCATCGGCGAATCCGCCGCACACGCCGTCGCGCAGTTACGCGACGGTGACATCTTGCTGCTTGAGAACGTGCGTTTTAACGCTGGTGAGGAGCGCAACGATCCGGAGTTTGCGCGGGCTCTGGCGGCGCTCGGCGACATCTATGTCAACGATGCATTCGGTACGGCACATCGCGCTCACGCTTCAACCGAAGGCATCGCGCATCTGCTTCCGAGCGCGCCGGGCTTTTTGATGCAACGCGAGATCGACGCACTCGGGGGGCTTATCACCTCGCCGGCTAAACCGTTTATCTGCGTGATTGGCGGCGCCAAGGTCAAAGATAAAGTTGAGGTACTGCGTCACCTGATGGATCGCGTCGATGCGTTTTGCATTGGCGGCGGCATGGCAAATACGTTTCTAGCCGCGGGCGGCGTCAACGTGGGAACATCGCTACGCGATGATGACCTGCAGCCGGCTCGCGAGATCATTCAGCTTGCAGCGGAGTGCGCCGTTACACTCCACCTGCCGACCGACGCGGTAATTGCGTCAACATTCACGGATGATTCGCATGCGCGCGTGGTTGAGATTGCCGATGTCGGTAACGAGATGATCCTCGATATCGGGCCAAAGACGGCCCAGTCGTATGCGCAGGCAATTGAGGGCGCAAAGACGATCGTATTCAACGGTCCGATGGGCGTCTATGAAAAGGCCGCCTATCAGAACGGCACCAAAGTTGTCGGCGAAGCGATCGCGCGCGCTACTGCTCGCGGCGCAACGAGCGTTGTCGGCGGCGGCGATGCAGCTGCGGCCGCGCATGAACTCGGTTTCGCGGATGCCATGACGCATGTGAGCACCGGCGGCGGTGCGGCGCTCGAGTTTCTTGAAGGAAAGACTCTCCCCGGTCTCGCGGCGCTCGCTCAATGAAGATGCAAACGATGGTTGTCGGCAATTGGAAGATGCATAAAACCACCCACGAGGCGGCGCTGTTTGTGGATGAATTTCTCGGACTGTTGCCGTCCATTCCGGACGAGGTCGAGATCGTGCTCTGTCCGCCGTTCACCGCACTTGCCGATGTGAGCGAGCGCGTTCGAGGGACGCGAGTAGCGCTAGGCGCGCAAAACATGCACTGGCTCGATCAGGGCGCGTACACCGGCGAGATATCGCCGGTCATGCTGGCCGATCTTGGCGTGAGTTACGTCATTCTGGGCCACTCCGAACGCCGCCAATTCTTCGGTGAGACCGATGCGAACATTAACCTGAAGGTTCGGGCGGCGCTCACGCACGGTATCACACCTGTCATTGCGGTCGGCGAATCGCTCGCCGAGCGGGATGCGGGAATGACGCGCGACCGAGTCGCGAGACAGTCGCGCGCGGCGCTTGCCGGACTTGCGAGCGATGCAGTCAGCAAAGTCGTCATGGCGTACGAACCGGTTTGGTCGATCGGGACCGGCAAGAATTGCGATCCGCACTGCGCCGGTGAGGTGATGGCGCAGATTCGCTCGAGCGTCAAAGGCCTGGAGCACGTGCCGATTCTGTACGGAGGCAGCGTGAAGCCGGAGAATCTTCAAACCTATCTCGCGAACCCGGATTGCCAGGGTGGGTTAGTCGGCGGTGCTTCACTTGATCCGGGCAGTTTCGCGCAATTGGCGGGTGCATGAAGTTCAATCCGCTCGTGCTTGCAATTCTCGACGGCTGGGGCTGCAGCGATGTGCTTCACGGCAACGCGATTGCGGCGGCAAAGACCCCACACTGGAGCGCCTTCTTTGAGAAGTATCCCTGGACAACGCTGGAAGCCAGCGGCGTGGCCGTCGGTCTGCCTGCCGGAATTATGGGAAATAGTGAAGTCGGCCACATGAACCTCGGCAGCGGGCGCGTTGTGCAGCAAGGCGTCGTTCTTATCAATGACGATATTAGCCGCGGACGATTCGCCGGCAATACGACCCTTACGTCGGTCTTGGAGCATTGCAAACGGACGGGCGGCACGCTGCATCTCATGGGTCTGCTCTCCGACGGCTGCGTTCACAGTTCAATCACGCACCTGTTCGCGTTGATCGATGCAGCGAGTGCGGCAGGCGTTCGATTTGTAATCGATTGCTTCTTAGACGGGCGCGATACCCCGCCGCGTTCGGCACTAAAGTACATCGAGCAACTCGAGACCAAGCTGCGCGCCGTAAAAGCAGACAACGCCATATCGAGCGTAATCGGTCGGTTCTACGCGATGGATCGCGATAAGCGTTGGGAGCGCACGCAGCGCGCATACGATGCGCTTGTCGAGGACAAGAGCGATCAGCGGGCAACGACAGCGGCACAGGCCGTTCAAGCAGCGTACGACCGAGGTGAGAACGACGAGTTCGTCGCGCCGACAATCGTGGGCGAACCGCGGCCGATCACCGACGGCGACGCCAGTATCTTTTTCAACTTTCGCCCCGACCGCGCGCGCCAGTTGACGCTTGCATTTACCGACCGGTCGTTCGCAGATTTTCCGGTGAAGCATCTGCACGATTTTGTCTTTGCAACGATGACCAAGTACGAGGAGAACTTTCCCAATCCGGTTTTGTTTGCGCCGCGCCCGCAGTTCGGCACCTTCGGCGACGCAGTCTCAAACGCCGGACTGCGTCAATTGCGGCTAGCCGAGACCGAAAAGTACGCGCACGTTACCTATTTCTTCAACGGCGGCCGCGAAGATGCGCTCGTCGGCGAAGAGCGCGAGCTTATTCCATCGGACCGCAGCGTTGAAACCTACGATCTCGCGCCGGCAATGCGCGCCGGTGAGATCACCGATTTTGCCGTTGACGCGATCGACTCCGACACCTACGATGTCATTATTCTTAACTACGCCAACGCCGACATGGTGGGACATACGGGAAAATGGGAGCCGACGGTTGAGTCGGTTCAAGTGCTGGATGAATGCCTGGATCGCTTGGCGCGAACGGTTCTTGGCGCCGGCGGTCTGCTCGCGATTACCGCGGATCACGGAAATGCCGAAGAGAAGATTGATAAAGACGGTAACCCGCTTACCGCGCACACCACCAATCCGGTTCCATTCTTACTGATCGCGCACGAGATGCGCGGAACGTTTCAAAGCGGCGGCAAGCTCGGCGACGTGGCGCCGACGTTGCTCAAGCTGATGGAATTACCGGTCCCCAAACAGATGACCGGCAACGACCTGTTTGCGCTGCAGAAATGAGAAGGCTATGACGGATCGCAGGCTCAACCTCTCCGATCTCATCGCGGAGGACCGCACGCGCCTGCTGCGTCATGCGGGCGGAACGATCGACTGCGCGGTCATTCTGGGTAGTGGCCTC
This sequence comes from Vulcanimicrobiota bacterium, assembly GCA_030853105.1. Taxonomy (GTDB): domain Bacteria; phylum Vulcanimicrobiota; class Vulcanimicrobiia; order Vulcanimicrobiales; family Vulcanimicrobiaceae; genus JALYVT01. Next base: position 59 of record JALYVT010000142.1, on the reverse strand, counting down.
TCGCAGGCGCTCGCTGGTAGAGTCGCTTTCGACCACATTCGTTATAGCGAGTTATCGGG
>JALYVT010000141.1 GCA_030853105.1 Vulcanimicrobiota bacterium | reverse complement strand
GCCGCTGATCTGCCGGCTCGCCAATCATATCGGCATCATCGATCAGCTTGGAGATGAGCGGCGCGTGCATGAGATACCGACGCCTCGACTCGGCGGCATAGCGGTCTATTTCGGTTTCGCGTTCGCGTTGTTCGCCGTCCTCGGCATCGCGCTGAGCGGGCACGCGCACGGTTTCTTCGCCGCATGTCCGCAACAGCCGAGCGCGGCGATTAAAGAATGTTTCGACGATCGCTTGACCGATGTCCACAACTTTTTAGGATTGCTATTCGGAAGCATCTTAATTCTTGGCGTCGGTCTGTGGGACGACGTCATGCAGATGCGCTCGCGAAACAAGTTCATCGCGCAGATAGTGGTGGCGCTGATCTCGATGATCTACGGATTCATCATCAAAGATGTGCAGAACCCAATCACCCACCAATATATCGAGTTTCCGCTCTGGGTCGGCATTCCGATCACGCTGGTGTGGTACGTCGGCATGATGAACGCGATCAACTTTATCGACGGACTCGATGGACTGCTCGCGGGCGTTGCCGGAATATCCAGCATCTTTCTGTTTGCGATCGCGCTAATTCACGGCAACTCCGTGGTCGCACTGGTCGTAATCGCCTTGGCCGGCGCTACGCTGGGCTTCTTACCGTACAACTTTAATCCGGCAAAGATATTCATGGGAGACGCCGGCTCGCTCTTTATCGGATTCGTGTTCGCGACCGTATCGATCATGGGGGCTAGCAAAACCGCGATTTCAATCAGTTTGCTCGTTCCGCTCATCGTGTTGGCATTGCCGATCCTCGACACGGCGGCCGCAATCTTCCGCCGCGCTCGATCCGGAAAACGCATCACCGATGCCGACCGCGGACACTTTCACCATCAGTTGCTCTTTCGCTACGGATTGAACGTTCGCCAAGCGGTGCTGCTGATCTACGCCGTGTGCTTTCTTCTGGGCGCAGCAGCGTTCGTATTGGCGGGCGGTCTGCATCCGTTCGCGCACTTAGCGAGCGTTATCACACCGTGAGCGCACGGCTGCGCGTCATGACGGTCTTTGGAACGCGTCCCGACACGATCAAGATGGCGCCCGTCGTTCATGCACTGCGAACGAATCCGCAGATTGAGCCGATCGTTTGCGTGACCGCTCAGCATCGAGAGATGCTGGATGACTTGCTGAGTTTCTTCGTCATCGTGCCGGATTACGATCTGGATATCATGACCCAAAATCAGACGCTGACGCAAATTACGACGCGCGTGCTTGAGGGCATGAAGCCGGTATTGAAGGCGGCAAAACCGGATGTAATGCTGGTGCATGGCGACACGACCACCAGCACGGCCGCAACCCTGGCCGCATTTTACGCGCAGGTTCCCGTGGGACATGTCGAAGCCGGCCTGCGAACCAGCGATCTGTGGTCGCCGTATCCGGAAGAGATGAATCGGCGCGTAACCGGGACTATCGCGAGCTATCATTTTTCGCCGACCGAACTTGCGAAGACGCATCTGCTGCGCGAGAATATCCGCGCCGAAAACATTAGCGTCACGGGGAACACCGTTATCGACGAGTTTTTGACAACCGCGCAACGCACCGACTTGCCGTTTCCGGCCGGTTGGGAGCGGCTCGATACAACGCGTCCGATTATCGCGGTAACCGCACATCGGCGGGAGAACCATCCGTACATGGCCGAGATGGCGCGCGCGATGCGAGCGATTACCGAACTGCCAATGCGCCCGCAGATCGTGCTGCCGGTTCACCCCTCACCGCAAGTCCAGCCGATCGTGCGGGCGGTCCTCGGCGGCATCGACTCGGTGCTGCTGACTGAGCCGCTTGAATATCCGCAGATGGTCGCGGTCATTCGCAACTGTGCCTTCGTGCTGACCGACAGCGGCGGACTGCAAGAAGAAGCGCCGTGTCTGGGCAAGCCGGTGCTGGTCATGCGCGAAGAGACCGAGCGACCCGAAGGGCTCGAGGCCGGAACTCTTGAGCTGGTCGGACACGATTTCGCAAAGATCGTCGGGGCGGCGCAACGCTTGCTTACCGATTCGGCCGCATATGATGCAATGGCGCGAGCCAGCAACCCCTACGGCGACGGCCACGCCGCCGAACGAATCACCGCGTGGCTGCTTGCTCGACTGCGCGGCGGCGCCTACCCAGCCGAATTCGCCGCCGGCGGCATCTCAACATCGTTAGTAGGGTGAACGCGCTTCCCATTATCGGGGCTGGGGCGAGTTTTGCCGGGGCGGTAATCCTCGGATTGGTAGCGGGCATCTGGCTGGCGGGCCGAACCGGCCAGCAGCTCTGGGTCTTCGGCGGCCTGCTCGTCGGCATGATCGTGGGCGGTTACGGCGCCTACCGCTTAGCAGCGGGTTCTTCAAGAAAGTGAGCTGGTCCGACGAGCAGGAGGAAACGCTCCCGGCTCGCCGTACTTACACGCCCGCCGAAACCGCCGCAGATCAGGCTCTCTATGGAAAATTGAAGCGGTCGATCGGCGGGCGATCCCTCTTTTTGATCCTGCCGATCGCGCTGATTGTCGGATACTTCTCTTGGATCGTCGGGCTCGCGCTGGTCGCCGGCGGCGTATGCGGGGTGCTCAATGCCCGCCTCTCGATGCTCGGGAACGAAGGCCTGGCCCGCAGCAGCAATGCAGGTGCGTTCGTCTTAAGTAGTTTTCTTCGAATCGCGGTGTTCGGTATAGTTCCGGTGGGCTTTGCAGCGCGAGGCCCGTGGTGGACCATCGGGGTCTACTTCGCCGGTTTTTTTACACCACTGGCGTTGTTTGCAATCGGTCTGCAGCGCGAGTACCAACGAAAGAGCTGAGTGCACGAACAGATAGGCGAGCACATCACATGGCTCTGGCCGCTACTCGGTCGGGTCCATGCCGATACCATCATGACGACGTGGCTCGTCATGCTGATTGCGCTTGTCTTTTTTGCCTGGATCGGTGCGAGCTATCGATCGGCTTTTGTTAATAAAAAGCAGACGGTTATAGAAGGCGTCATTAACTACATCGCTGATTTAGCGACCGGTGTACTCGGCCGCGCGGGCGAGGCGTATGTGCCATTCTTCATCGCTCTGTTTATCTTCATCTTCCTGCTCAACCAGTTCGGAACGTTGCCGTTTAAGGCACTGGGACTGCCGTTCGGCGGCTCGCCGACCGCCGACCTCAACACGACCGTCCCGTACGCGGTCATGATCTTCCTTATGATTCAAGTCGCCGGCATCCGAAAGTTCGGAATCGGTTTCTACAAGCATTTGGCTAAACCGTTCGCGATTTTGACGCCGATCAACGTTCTCGAAGAACTCGCTCGTCCGGCCACGCTGGCGGCGCGTTTGTTCTTTAACATTTTTGTCGGCGAACTTCTATTCATCGTCGTGGCGTCGATTGTGACGGCCAAGGTGATGATCGGCCCGGTCAACCTCTCGCTGGCGGTTACGGTCGTGCCGTTCTTCATTCAATTCTTCAATTTCTTTGTAGGGACCATTCAAGCGTTTTTGTTCACCCTGCTGGCCATTGTCTATCTCTCCTTAGCGATCGCCGAAGATCACTAATTAGTCTAAGAAAGGTATTTTCTTGAACTCTGAAGCCTTAATCGCGGCCGCAACCCTTCTCGCGTTTGGCCTTATCATTGCGGCAGTTGCATTTGGTTCGGCGATCGGCGACGGTATCGTCGCCAGCAAAGCCGTGGAGGCAATTGCTCGTCAGCCCGAAGCGCGCCCGAACATCCTGACATTCCTCTTTCTCGGCGTCGGCGTCTTGGAAGCGTTTCCAATCATTGGACTTGGCCTCGCATTCTACGTCTTTCTGGTCGTCGTTAAGGTGCCCGACTTGGTGAATCACCTGACGGCGGTTGCTAAGTAGCCTTCGATGTTTCTTCAGCTCGACGGGACGGCGATCGTACAGCTCATCAACTTCGTGATTTTTTTCGCGATTTTGAATGTTGTCTTTTTGCGTCCCGTGGGCGCTGCGATTCGTAAACGCCGCGAGTACATCAACAGCGTTACTCGCGACTACGATACCTATCAGGCTCAAGCGGCATCACTTCGCGCCCAAGCCGAAGCGCTGCGCGCGGGCGCCAGGCGCGAGGCCGAGCAGACGATTGCGGCCGGGCGTGCCGAATCGTCGAACGTCACCGCCGGCCTATCCGCCGATTTCTCGGCGCAAGTCACGCAGACGGTCGAAGCCGCGCACACGAAAGTCGCCCAAGAAGTAGCGAGCGCCCGCACCGATGAAAACAAACTGGTTCGCGAACTCGCCGACCTCATGTTGGATCGTACGCTCCCGGAGGCGGCGGTTCGATGACCTACAACTACGAACAGATCGCCGTTTGGAGCCAGATCATCTCGGCGGTCGTCTTCGTCGCGGCGCTCGTTTGGATTTGGATCAAGTTCATTCAACCGGCGATTATATCGGCGCAGAATGCGCACAACAAGCAGATCGCCGAAGCCGAGCGCCGTCGCGACGAACTCAAAGCGTCGGTCGATGTGCTTCAGGGCGAGATCGCGACGGCGCATCAGGACGCGCAAGCTATTAAGGCGCGTGCCGGCGAGCAGGTCGAACGCGAAAGCGCCGAAGCGCTGGTGCAAGCTCGCGAAGAAGGCGAGCGCGCGGTAAAGAATGCACGCGGTGAACTGGACCGGCGTCGCGTGGGCGCCCGCGAACAGATGCGTGCAGAATTGCTCGACAAAGCGCTCGACCTCGCGCGTGCAGAAGCGACGACGCGCGTCGATGATGCCCTTAACTCCGAGCTCGTAAATCGCTTCGTGGGCTCGCTCGAACGCGCGGGTAGCAACTAATGGCAAACGAAACCGTCGCTCGACGTTATGCGGCCGCCGTGTTCTCGCTCGCGCAAGAGCAAAATGCCGTAGCCCAGGTGGGCGCTGACCTTGCAACCATCGGCGACAGTATCCTCGCAGACGAGAGTACCAAGATGTTCTTCCTTGCGCCGATCGTTAATCGCCAGGAGAAGGAAGTCGTCTTAACCCGAGCCTTTGAGGGCAACGCCCATTCGATCGCGCTTCATCTGCTGCTGCTGCTGGTTCGCAAGCGACGCGAGGCGCTGTTAGGCGAGATCGTCGAGCAGTACGCAAAGCTTGAGATGGAGCATCGCGGCGCCGAACCGCTCACGATAACCAGTGCCAAGGAACTGAGCGCCCAAGAACTGCGCTCTATGGTACAGCGGCTGGAAGAACTCTACAAAAAAAAGTTTGACGTGACCCAGAGAGTCGATACCCGCTTAATCGGCGGCGTGCGGATTATGATGGGCGATCGTCGGATCGACGGCTCGGTCGCCGGTCGTTTAGATGAACTCTCGCGAAACCTCTTCGCAAAGAACTAAAGGAACAGTATGATTAACGCTGACGAAATTGCCGGCATCTTAAAACAGCAGATCGCTGACTTCAAAACCGACGTTCGTGAAGACCAAGTCGGCACGGTGATCGAAGTTGGTGCAAATCTTGCTCGGGTGTACGGCCTGCAGGCGGCTCGCTACTCCGAGCTGGTCGAGTTTCCGAACGGATTGCAAGGCATCGTACTCAATCTTGAAGAGGACAACGTCGGCGTCGTCATTTTGGGGCCGGATACCGACATCAAAGAGGGCGATAAAGTGCGCCGCACCGGGCGTATTGCCTCGGTTCCGGTCGGCGAAGCCGTGCTTGGGCGCGTAGTTAATCCGCTCGGTGTTCCGGTCGATGGTAAGGGCCCGATCGAGACGAAGAAGTACCGCACGATTGAAAATACCGCGCCGAACGTCGTCGCGCGTCAACCGGTTAAACAACCGCTGCAAACAGGAATCCGCTCGATCGACGCGTTGATTCCGATCGGCAAAGGGCAGCGCGAACTCATCATCGGCGATCGCAGCACCGGCAAGACCGCGATCGCGATCGATGCGATTATCAATCAAAAGGGCCGTAACGTTTTCTGCATTTACGTCGCCATCGGCCAAAAGACATCAACCATCGCAGCGCTGGCTCAAATTCTGGAACAGAAGGGCGCGCTCGAATACACCACCATCGTCACGGTTGGCCCGTCTGAACCGGGTTCGCTGAAGTTCATCGCACCGTTCGCCGGCTGCGCGATGGGCGAAGAACTGATGTATCAAGGCAAAGACGTGCTGATCATCTACGACGATCTCACCAAACACGCCCAAGCCTATCGCGAAATCTCGCTGCTGCTGCGCCGTCCGCCGGGACGCGAAGCCTATCCGGGCGACATCTTCTTTCTGCACTCG
>JALYVT010000140.1 GCA_030853105.1 Vulcanimicrobiota bacterium | reverse complement strand
AATTTCGGTTCGATCGACTTGTCAAATATTAGAGTGAACGGCGACGACTTCAGTAAAGCGAACCTGCGAGGAGCAAACCTCTCGGGCGCGCATTTTACCGGCGTCGATTTTAGTCGCGCCGATCTGCGGGACGCAAATCTGCGCGGCGTAACATTTACCGGTTGTGATTTCTCTCGCGCCGATCTGCGAGGGGTCGATCTTTCGCAAACGACCCTAACCGCTACCGACTTCAGCGAAGCAATCATGCGTTAGCACCCGTCTTACCGCCATCCTATTGCCCTCGAAACGCAGGGCTTAGCTTGTTGCGGCCCCGAGCCGCGGAAAAGAAGCATCATGAACGTAAAATCCTTTGGCTATTTGTCCCTAATTGTCGCAATTCTCGCGCTCGCGCTGGCCCATTATAGTCCGCAAGTCGATGCCGCTACGCGTTCCAGCGCGCCGAAAGCCTGCGTCGGCTGCGATCTGCAAGGTCAAGACTTTCACGGACGCGATTTGGGGGTGGTGTCGTGGGTCGGCGCGGACCTGCAGAACGCCAATCTGCGCGGCGCGGTCATGCGGCATGCAAACTTGGTCGGCGTTGATTTCGACGGTGCCGATTTGCGCGATGCAGATCTAAGCGATTCGCATATGGCCGGCGTAGACTTGAGTCGAGCGCAACTCGGTGGGATACACTTGGGCGGCGCAAAGATGGCCGGTGCGGAGTTAGCCGATCAGCAGTTTACCGGCGTTAGCGACGGCACACTTCGGGATTTGCTCAATGTATGCGTCGGGTGCGATTTGGCGCGAGCATCGCTAAGCGGACGCGACCTTCACGATGTTCACGCCATCGGCGTGAACTTTAGGAACGCGAACTTGCGCGGTGTAAATCTGCGCGGCGCAGTCCTCTGTTGGGTTTCGCACAACGGAATCGAATGTGATGAACTTCGCGGCACAAATTTACGTGGCGCAAACCTGAGCGGTGCGCAGATCTGTCAAGGTGACCATCTGGCGGATTGCAAACCTCTGAGCGCGCAAATTCTGCGCGCGAACGGCCACGCCGACCTTTCCGGAGCTGTCGGTCTGTGAGGGTTTTTGCACTCGCGTTGCTCTGCGGATTCGCTTGTATGGGCAGCGCTTTAGCTACCGCGTCGCAATCCTCGGTCGGCGATTCCAACAACATCGCGATCCCGCGAATTACCTCGCCGCCGCCGATTGACGGAACGCTGAGCGATCCGATTTGGCAGAAGGCCGCGAAGGTGTCGCTCGGCTACGACCTGCGTACGCATCAAGTTGCCGATCAATCCACGACCGCAATGATCATGGATGACGGTACCTACCTCTACGTCGGGTTCGATGCTAAACAATCCGGCGCGGTCCGCGCGACCCAGCATAGCAACAACGTGGGGCTGGACACAGACGACGAAGTCCAGATCGATCTTTGGCCCGGCGGCGATCACGGCTTCGCCTATCGGTTTATTGCAACTCCGCTCGGAACGCACTATCAATCCTCGACTGAAAACACGGCGTACGAACCGAACTGGGAGTCGGTCGGTAAAATTACCGCGAGTGGCTACAGCGTAACGATGCGGATTCCGCTCAAAGTATTGCGCGGCGGGAACAGTCAGCCGTGGCGTCTGCAATTCGTACGGGTAGCCCAAAATACGTTCAATGACTACGTTTGGAGCGGCGGCGCTGCCCAAGGTGACCGCGACGACGTGACGTATGCGGGTTTTCTAACCGGGATGCCGTCGCAAGCAGCGGCTCGGCCGACCGCGCGGTTCGGCATCTACGGTCTGGGTTCGATTGCCTCAACGGCAATCGGCGGTTCGACATCACGCGCCGGGCTCGATGCGGCGATTCCAATCACGCCGACCGCTTCGTTCATTGCGGCGATTCACCCGGATTACTCCGGGGTCGAACTCGATCAGCAAACGATCGCGCCGACTGCCTATCAACGGGTTTACAACGAAGTGCGGCCGTTCTTCACGCAGGGAGCAAATCTCTACAATTACTATCCGTGCGTCGGCTGTCCGGGAATACAAGAACTCTATACGCCGGCGATTCCGACGCCGCGCGACGGCTACGCGGTCGAAGGCAAACAAGGCAATCTCAGTTTCGGGGCATTTGATGCGGTCGGTGTTTCGCGCATCGATACGGCGCAATCCGTGCATCTCAGCAGTACCGATCGGACTCTCGGATTTACGGCTCAGCGCGTTTCGGTTGACATGCCGGGCTTTAAGGACGATAACCTGGTGTATAGCGTGCGGCATGATAACCTGAAAAATCTGTTTGAGTATGTGAACTACGGTCAGGAGGGCGGAACCCTCGTTACCGACGCCAATAGCGCGAAACGGCTTGATGCGGGTGTTGGTTTCTATGGCGCTAACTCATTCCTCGGCGCAAGCTTGCGGAAAGTCGGCGCGCAGTACGATCCATACGACGGATTCGTCTTCCATCCGGATATTGCCGGCTTCGATATCAATGGAAGTCAGACATACAACTACAACCCCAAAAAGTTGATCACGCGTTTGATTCTGTTTGGCGATGTCGATCGGTATCACGGTTCAACCGGCGGCTTGAATCAAACCGACAACACCTTCGCCGTCGGCGCCGATCTGCGCGGCACGTGGCATGTTCGGGGTCAGGTCGGTTCATCATATCTGCGTCTGTCCGACGGCACGTTCACTCCGGTCTCGCAAAACGGCTTGGAATTGTACTATCATTACGGAAGCTCGACACCGACGGCGCTAACCTATTACACCGGACGCTTCGGTCCCGGAAAGCTGGACTCTTGGACGCGCAGCACGACAGTAAACGCCGGGCGGCGCGGCACGCTTACCTTCGAGGCCGACAACACCACCCAATGGCTGGATGCGGGCGGCCGTAATACGCAGTGGTTGGAGCGCATCAGTTATGCCTATCAAGGCGGAAGAGACTCATCGCTTGCGCTCGGCGTGCGCCGCATCATCGGCACACCGCCGCTCATCGGTTCAGCGCAGCTCTTTCAAACGGGCTGGAATATCTCGGCAGCCTACCACAAACGACTGCCGCACGATGAACTCTATCTGGTGTATGGCGACTCAAGCGCTTTTTCAACCGCGCCGCAATTCATCATGAAGTGGATTCACTACATCGGCGCCGAGAAGGGAACGTGACATTGGCTACGCTCGTTTGCTGAATAAGTCGAATCAGTTTGCCTTGAGCCTTCAGCCAACCGCAGCCTTCGAACGATTCCGTGGTCAGTAGACGGAACGTCGGACTCAGACCTTTATCGTAGTCACGCAGAAGGGTACCGGAGCGCTGGTTCGATAATACTTGGATGGATAAATTCGTTGAAAGGTGAGAGCGAATTTGTCGGGGGAGAGATCGTTTCGTGATTGGGTCCATTGTTTTCGCGGCAGCGCTGATTACCACACCGTCGCCGACACCTGAGCCGCTCAAAGAGATTGGGCATGTCCGTTCGAGCGCGGTCTGTTCGCATTTGCGTAATATCGTTGCGCCGGTCGTTTACGGATTCTCGGCAAACGATCGTATTTTGTTCGGCTGGCGTTTGGATATGGGAAAGTTTCGCGGCGACGTGCAGAGCGGTTCGAGCGGCCGCAAAGAACTCGACCTTGTTCGGATGGATAACCTGACCCACAAACTGGTCGAGAACATCAACATCATTGAGAACGTCCTAGTTCATACCAAAGACGATTACCATAGCAAGAACTCAAAAGAGACCGCCACACTTGCGGCGCTCGACGCCCGGATGCGCGATGTGCTGGCTCGCCAAAAGTTCGCACTCGATCAAGTCAGCGGCTTCGTCGAAACCACGCGCTTTCAAAACTTGGCCGCAGCCGGCGGGCAATATCAAGGCGCGATCAATGAAAAGACCAAAACCGATACCGCCTCGCGATTCGCCGGAACGCCGCTCGGTGAGGCAACACCCGCGCCCGTCGCCAATCAAAGCATCAGCCAGAACGGCATCAACGACCCGACCAATCCGGATAACTTTAATCCCGCGACGTTTCAGATCGATCCGCTCGGTGCGGCGGTCAGCGATGTCGATACCATGCTGCGCTGGGTCGACCTGGGCGAAAAAGATTTGGGGCACGAAATCACCGCCGCCGTCCCAACCTGCCGCTCCACTCCCTAATTCAACAGTAACGGCTCAATATCACCGTCGGGGCTCGAATGTCTGCCGCATATTTCGGCAGCCCGGATGTCAAGCGGTATGCACGTTAGGTTTGGAAAACGCAGTAAGAAGTCAAGATAGGCAGAGATAGGGCGATTTGCCCTTGAGTTATTGACATCGAACATATGTTCGATTACGATGATCTCCCATGCCTGCATTACTGCGACTCCCTGCCCATCGTGAAGCCTTTCAAGCGCTGAAGGCCGGCATGCAGGTGCCGCACGTTCCGCTCGATGCGACGGCGATTTCCAGCGGCTTTTCGGCATTGGATGAAGCGCTTGGCGGGGGGTTCCCGCGGGGAACAATTGCCAGCCTCGAAGGGGCCGCCAGCTCCGGCCGAATGGCGATTGCCGCGCGAATGCTGGCGGCTGCTTCCCGCACGGGATTGGCCGCTATGATCGACGATCAGAGCCTTTACCCGCCCGATTTGGCGCTGGCGGGTGTGCGATTGGAACGGTTGCTGGTCGTACCGGTCGAGAAACCGATTGAAATTGCTCGGGCCGCAGATATCGTGTTACGCTCGCAAGCCTTTGGACTGATGCTCATTCCTGCGGTTACGCTTAAGGCTGCGGTTTGGAGTCGCTTGGCAACGATCGCGCAACGGGCCAATAGTTTGCTCGTGGCGCTGGGGGGCGATGCCTCAAACGAACTTGCATATTTTGCAAGCACTCGGGTGGGTTGTTCGATCGAGCGAGTACTCTGGACCAATTCCGGTGGACTCTTTTGCGAGTTTGCCGGTTACGAAGTCGATACCAAGATCCTTAAACATAAGCGCAGCGCGCCCGGCAAGCATGCTCGTTTGCTGGTTCGCATCCCGTGTGAAGCAGCGCTCCAAGAGCGCTGCTTACTCAGGCCACGGCTGGATGCAGCCGCCTCATCGTAACTGCAATGAAATGGTGAATCTATGCTGTTGTGCGTAACTGTCGCTTCCAACCCGCTACCAGAAGTTTGGGAAGATATTCTCGATGCGCTGGATGCTATTTCTCCGCTGATCGATGACGCCGGAGCAGGCACGGCATATTTGGATATGCGCGGGGCGGCCGGAGACGGTGCAAGTTGGATTGCGCGCGTTCATTCGGCTTTACATGAATTCGAATTGCCGCTCTTAGTCGGAGCGGCTGGTAATAAATTTACGGCTCGGGCGGCGGCCTATACGACTACCGGTGCAATCTGCGAAGCGGGTAATGAGGCTGCATTTTTAGCACCGCTTCCGATCAATTTACTCGAATGCAAAGATCCGCAAACCATCGATCGATTGAAACTTTTAGGAATCTGTACGCTTGGCCAATTGGCGCGCCTACCGCATGGCCCATTCGTGCGTCGGTTTGGAAAGAGTGCGGGGCTTTGGCACGCGCAGGCGAGCGGGATTGATCCGACTCCGTTTGTGCCGCGCGCACACGAACTTAAAATTGAAGCATCACTCTATGGCGAGGGTGCCGTCGAGCAAGAAGAACAGGTTTATTTCGCGTTGCGGATGCTGATTGGGCGAGTCTGCGAAGATTTGGCACGTTTAGGAAAGCGCGCCGGCATGCTGCTGCTTACCTTGGAGTGTGAAAGCGGCGAGAATCGTGAACTTTCGATTGGACTTGCGCAGCCGACTTCGCAAGCCCTAAGTATGTTCGAGGTCATGCGCGTCAAGGTAGAAGGCCAATCGTTCATTTCTCCGATTACCGGGTTGCGTCTGCAAGCCGGTCAACTGGAAGAAGGCGGCAAGCTTGAGTCGCTGTTTGCTGCCGGTGATCCGGATACGCAGATGATCGCGCTCACGCTTGCTCGATTAGAGACCGCATTCGGCATCGCCGGCTCTCGCGCGAAGTTAGTGCCGGCACATTCGGGCGATCGTGCTTTCCGTTACGATCCATTTGAGATGCCGACGCCGCTCCCATCCGGCGTTTCGGCCCTACAAGCACCGGTTCCGCAGCTACGGCTGTTGACCGTGCGCGAAATCGAGGTGACCATGCTAAAAAATGCGCCGGCATTTATCGGAACGCCGCCCCAAGTAGTCCTCGAGTTCGCCGGACCGTGGCGAATCGATGAAGGCTGGTTCGAGACTCCGCTTACGCGCGATGAATATGATGTGCTGGTCGAAGACGGCGCACTGTACCGCAT
>JALYVT010000139.1 GCA_030853105.1 Vulcanimicrobiota bacterium | reverse complement strand
GCCGCACTCCGCATTCGGGCTTGGAACTCTCAGGCGCGCGCGAAATGGTTGTGGTGGATGCGACCCGGGCCGACAATATCTTTGCTAGACCGATCGACCCTCAATCCGAAACGCTCGCGTTCGAATCGATTTCGAGTAGTGATCCGTTCGCGATCGTCTACACCTCGGGAACGACCGGGAGCCCGAAGGGCGCGCTGCTCACCCACGGAAACCTGATCTGGAATGCCCGAGCGACTGCTCACGCGCTCGCGCTTACGCCGAGTGATGTGACCCTGGTCTGCGTTCCGGTGACGCACATCTTCGGCATATCGGCTGCCGTCTTAACGACGGCCTGCGTCGGCGGACGCTGCGTGCTGATGAAAGATTATGCCGCTGGTCCCGCGCTTGACTTGTGCGAGCAAGAGTCGGTTAGCGTTCACCATGGTACACCGACCATGTTTGTACTGGAGCTTGCCGCGCAGCGACGCGCTGCCCGCGATCTGCGTTCGCTACGGACGGGTATTATTGCAGCAGCTCCTGTGCAGGCGGATTTGGTTACGGCGATCCGCGCCGAATTGGTTCCGGATATTGAGATCGCGTGGGGTCTTACCGAAACCGCACCGACCATTACCATCACAACGCCGCTAGACGAGCCGACTGAGCGAACCGAATCCGTTGGAAAAGTTTTGCCGGGCGCCCAGATTCGGCTCGATCTGCAAGAGTTCGAGTACGGCGAGATATTGGTGAAAAGTCCAGGGGTAATCGCGAAGTATTTCAACGATCCGCAGCTCGACGCGCGAGCATTCACGTCCGACGGCTGGTTCCGAACCGGCGACCTGGGGTATCTCGACGCGCGCGGTTACCTCCATCTGCGCGGTCGCCACAAGGAGATCATCATCCGCGGCGGCATGCATGTCTATCCCGAAGAGGTCGAAGCCATCGTTCGCACCTTGCCGTGGGTCGAGAGCCTTTGCATTGTGGGGATTCCCGATCGCGTTTTGGGTGAACGCACCTGCGCGTGCATCGTCGTCGCCGAGAGCGCTGCCGCACCGGAGAACTTGCTGGACGCCGTGCGTGCAGCTGTCGCCGGCCGACTCGCCGACTATAAGATTCCCGACAGTGTTCTCCGGGTCGCCGAATTGCCGCGCTCGCCCGGCGGTAAAGTGCTCAAGGCAGTGTTACAGAGCGACGCAATCAAGGCGATGCGCGCCGGCTAAGAGTGGCTCCATAAGCTCAGGGCTAAGCGGCCGGCTGTAATAGTACCCTTGCGCATAATCGCAACCGCTCTCGGCTAAAAAATCCCGCTGATCTTGAGATTCGACACCCTCGGCAATAACTCGCAATCGCAGGCTGTGCGCCATGGAGATTATCGCACCCGCGATAATGCCGGCATCCGGGTCCGAGGGATGCTTCGGAATAAACGAGCGGTCGATCTTGAGCGTATCGATGGGAAACCGTTCCAAGTAGCTCAGCGATGAATATCCGGTCCCGAAATCATCGATGGAGACACGCAAGCCGATCGATTTCAGTTCGTCAATGATCCGAATTGGATTCGCAGCGCTCTCCACTAAAGTGCTTTCGGTGACTTCGATCTCTAGGAACTCGGGGGCTAGCTGCGAGGCCGCGAGCGCGCTCTTGATCCTTGCCAGGATCGTGCCGTCAAACTGTTTTGCCGACAGGTTAATCGCAACCGGAATACTCGGCAGGCCGGCCGCCTGCCACGCGCGGTTCTGTGTGCAAGCGTGATCGAGCACCCAGTCGCCAACGGCTCCTATCAGGCCTGACTGTTCGGCCAACGCAATAAACCGATCGGGCAGCAGCAGCCCTCTGCTCGGGTGCTCCCAGCGAACGAGTGCTTCCAGTGACGATATCTTTCCCGATTGCATCTCAACGATCGGCTGATAGTGCAATTTAAGCTCACCGTTTCCGATGGCTCGTCGCAGTTCGTTCTCCAGAAGAAACTGATCCCGCAAACCTTGCATAGTCGGCGCGAAGACCTGTACGCTGTCGGGCGCGCGGCGCTTGGCATTAAACAGAGCCGCGTCGGCATAGCGAACCAGCATATCCCCGTCCTGCGCATGGAGCGGATACAGGCTGATACCCACGCAGGCGGTTATCACGAACTCGCGGTTTTCGACCTGGAACGGAATCTTGATCGCGTCTAGTATCTTTCGAGCCATCGTTTGCGCCTGATCCGCACTCTCTAGGGCAGCAAGTAGAAAGATAAACTCATCGGCGCCGATTCGCGCCACTGTATCGCCGGCACGAACGCACCCTCGCAGGCGGTCGCCGATCTCTTGCAACAGAAAGTCGCCGGTCCGGTGTCCGAGCGAGTCGTTAATGCCTTTAAAACGATCGACATCCAAGGTCAACACGGCGACGATACCGGCGCTGCGCGCAGACTGAGAGATCGCCACCTGCAGACGATCGCCGAACAATCGCCGGTTCGGTAAGTTTGTAAGGGAATCGTGATAGGCCAAATGTTCGATTCGCCGCTCGGCAACTTTGCGTTGCGTTATGTCTTCTGCCGTTCCGACAATTCCGGTAATCGATGCATCTTCGAGCAGCGGCGCCAAACTGCAGCTAATCGCGGCCTCGTTGCCGTCATGGCGCACAATTCGCGCCTCGAATCGCTCTTCGCGCACGCCGTCTACCACCGCGCGCTTCAAACAGCGCTCGGCCTCAGCCAGAGACTCGCCGACAAATAACGTGCTGAAAGCGGCACCGATCAGTTCGCGATGCGGATATCCGGTCATCTCGCTTAAACGCTGATTGGCCATGGTAAATCGGCCGCGGCTGTCCAGCGCGAAAACCGCGTCGGTAATAGTCTCCAGAATGTTGTTTAGAAACTCGTTGGCTTTCCCGAGTGCCGACTCGGTGCGAGCGCGGCGGGTGATGTCCATCGAGATCGTCAGCACATGCAGTTTCCCGCTGTCAAACACGATTGGGCGTTTTACCATCTGCAATCTTCGCGTTGCGCTGGTTCGGTCGTGAAAATCGCGCTCAACAACCCAAGAACGGCGAGTGAGCAGAACCTCACGATCGCCGTCGAGCTCGATATCTGCTTCGGCTTTGGTCGCACTAAAAGCAGCGAGAGATTTCCCCAGCATCTCCTCAACGGTCGTGCCGTAAAAATCGGCAACCGATTGACTAACCAGGATGTACTTTCCGAACTCGTCTCGGACGCTGACATAGTTGGGAGTAAGATCAACGATTTTTCTCAGCAATTCCGGATTGAGGTGCTGCGCGCCGCCGCCCGCGAGCATATCCTGCGGCTCGCCGCATACTCGTTCGATTACCGTCAGCAGGCGTCCTAAATCGTCACGAGTGGTCAACTCTCGTACGCCGATCTCAGCCGCAAACCGTGCCACGTCGAGATCGATCCCAGAGGCAACCAAAATCGCACTTCGAGTGCTAGCGATGCGGGTAAATTCACCGGCGAAGACACTCCCGGGTCCGGTGTCACCGAGCAGCAGCAGGACGACGTCCGCGCGCTCCAGGTCCCGGTCGCATGTGTACCCGGCGCCGGAGAGCAGCGCGCGAATATCCTCTGCGGTTTCTGCGCCATCTCCAATCAGGGCAATGCGAATCGAGCTCATGCGAAGCGTCGCGGCATCTTCATAAAAATAGATTCGGCCGAAGAGCCGGCCGGGTCAAGTTGGGTGAGGGAGATGGGGTGGCTGACGGGATTTGAACCCGCGACCTCTGGAGTCACAGTCTAGCGCTCTAACCAACTGAGCTACAGCCACCACGAACGACTACGTATTTGCGCCCGGAGGGAATCGAACCCCCATCTTCGAGTTTAGAAGACTCGTGCCTTATCCATTAGACCACGGGCGCATGTATTCCGGCCGCAAGTTACCTCACCCAGAATACCACGCCCTTGCAAGCGCAAGCCCCAGAACGAAATCAACCGTAGCGATCAACCGTAAGAGCGGATCGAGCGGGAACCCTGCTCGGAACTCCACGGAGTGGAACCGCAGTGAAACGCGTGGAGTTCTATCGGGACGACAGGATTTGAACCTGCGACTTCCTGCTCCCAAAGCAGGCGCTCTACCAAGCTGAGCTACGTCCCGGGGAATCAGCGCGCTCCGCCATGCGCGCGGCGGTTCGCTTGCTCGCGAGGGAGAACGGTTCGACTCGGGTATAAAAAATCTTCTCAGAATAACAATGGGTGAAAACCGATATAACGTGAGAGTTCCAGTAGCGGCACGTCGCTCGCGAAGATCGAGGCGGATTCGACTGTGAGGCCGAGGCGGGTCGCGGCGCGCAGTACACGAATGTTGCTGCCGGGAACGAATGCTGTGCACCAGGATGCGCCGTGAACGCGAGCGAGCGCGGCCAAAGCGAACGCGAAAAGCTGAACGAGGTAGGCGGCGGAGGCGGCGCACATCGGGCCGACGCGGCCGGTCGGCCATACATAGGTGTAGCCGATGAATTCATCGCGCAGGTAGAAACCGACGCCATGTGCATGCTTTGCAAAATACTGATGATCGAGCGGCCGCGCGCTGCCGCGAATTTCGCGATCGAGTGCGCCTAACTCCAATCGCTGACCCAACGGTTCGAGTTGCCGAGTTGAGAAACGATACTCGCCGACGGCCATGCGCGCCAACTCCTCTTCTTGCGGCAGTGCTCCGGAGATATGCACGAGCGGCGTTTGAAGCGCGACGCCGCGCTGCAGCAAAAACGCTACGCCATCGGCCTCGCTGGGTTTCACGACGGCCGAGCGGCCGACATCGACCGCATCTGCAGCCGCGTGCGCGAGGAGCTGTTTGCCTAAACCTTGTTTTCGAAAACTCGGTTCAACGAATAACTCCGAGAGGAACCATTCATCTTCCAAGGCGTGCGCGATCGCAATGCCAATCGGCGTTCCTTCATCTTTTGCGACCCAGGCACCATTAGGCGCAAATTTCGCTAGGTGAAACCACAAACGGCGGCTTTCGTCGTCGGGCCAACGTGCATTGCCAAACCGGGCCAAGTCGTCGTCCGTCGCCGGTAGGATCAGCGGCTCAGAGTTCATTTGGGCATGGCCGCCAGAAGAGCGCAAGCGGCGTTGTAGCGATGGCTCACGCGGTTTTTTTGCTCTTCCGAGAGTTGCGAGAATAGCTTGCCGCTCGGCGGATAAAAAAATACCGGATCGTATCCGAATCCGAAAGTACCCTGTTCGACTCGCGCAACCGAGCCGCGAACTTCGCCATGCCCCTCGAAGAGCTCGCCGCTCGGCAGTATCACCGCAATCGCGCTCACGAACTTTGCCGTGCGCAGATCGTCTTCAACATCGCGCATTTCGTTCAGCAGCTTTTTGCGGCGCTCCGGCCACGATAGCGCAACTCCGCCGTAACGCGCGGACAGCACGCCCGGCCGATTTCCTAATGCCGTAACTTCCAAACCCGAGTCGTCTGCCAAGACGGCGGCGCAGATGCCCACAGCACGGAGCTGATCGAACAGAGCGCGCGCCTTCAGCCGCGCGTTTGCTGCGTAACTCTCGCTGCCTTCTTCAACATCGCCGTACGCGGGATAGACGGCGAGTTCTAGAGGAGAATCGGCGAAGATCGCCCGCAACTCCGCCAGTTTCCCGGCGTTCTTGGTGGCGGCATACGTCAGCATCGCTGCGTTAGTCTTCCAGCTGCAGAACCGCCATAAAGGCCTCCTGCGGAAGATCCACGCGACCCACGCGCTTCATCCGCTCCTTGCCGACTTTCTGCTTCTCAAGCAGCTTGCGTTTACGGGTGATGTCGCCGCCGTAACATTTCGCGAGCACGTTCTTGCGCATGGCGCTAACGGTTTCTCGCGCGACCACTTTCCCGCCGATCGTGGCTTGAATCGGAACGTCGAACATCTGTCTAGGAATGAGCTCCTTCAACTTTTCAGTCAACGCGCGGCCGCGAATGGCCGATTTGTCACGCGCAACGATAAATGACAACGCATCAACGGGTTCTGCGTTCAACAGAATCTCCAGCTTCACCAAGTCGCCTGGCCGGTACCCGATCACCTCGTAGTCGAGCGACGCGTAGCCCTTTGTCGAAGACTTTAGTCGGTCGAAAAAATCGACGATAATCTCGATGAGCGGCATCTCGTAGGTCATGATGACTCGGCCGTCGTGCAAGTACTCCATATTGGCAAGCGTCCCGCGCCGATTCTGCGTAAGCTCCATAATCGCCCCAACATAATCGGGTGGGGTCATGATCGTTGCCTTCACATACGGCTCTTCGATCATTCGAATCAGCGTTGAAGCCGGCAATTTGGAAGGGTTGTCGATCATCTCGACGCTGCCGTCGGTCCGCGTAACTTGAAAGA
>JALYVT010000138.1 GCA_030853105.1 Vulcanimicrobiota bacterium | reverse complement strand
ACTCGTTACCGCCGATATGGCGGCGAATCTCGAGCAGTTCGTCGCGTAACGCGGCCGCCTTCTCGAACTCGAGGTTTGCGGAAAGTTCGCGCATCTTCTTTTCAAGCTCGGCCGCCATCATCAGCGCTACATCGCGCGGTATCTTCTCGCCCTTGAGCTTCGCTACAGTGTCTTCGGTTGCTCCGACCATGCTGAGAATATTGCGAATCTCTTTGCGGATGCTCTTCGGCTCGATGCCGTGCTCGGCGTTGAACGCAAGCTGCCGATCGCGCCGGCGCTTCGTCTCACCGAGCGCGCGCGCCATCGATTCGGTGATTGTATCCGCATACATGATGACTCTTCCCTCAACGTTGCGAGCGGCGCGCCCGATCGTCTGAATGAGCGAGGTCCCGCTGCGCAGATAACCTTCCTTGTCGGCGTCTAAGATGCCGACGAGCGATACTTCCGGCAGATCCAAGCCTTCACGCAGTAGATTGATACCGACCAGCACATCGAAGACGCCCATGCGCAGATCGCGTAGAATCGCGATTCGCTCCAGCGTATCGACCTCGCTATGCAGATAGCGCACCTTAAAGTTCATCTCGAGCAAGAAGTCGGTCAAGTCTTCAGCCATCTTTTTGGTCAACGTCGTTACCAGCACGCGCTCCTTACGCTGCGCCCGCAGGCGAATCTCTTCCATGAGATCGTCAACTTGATTGCGGGTCGGTCGGACATCAACTTCGGGATCGACTAGTCCAGTAGGGCGAATAATCATCTCCACGACTTGCGCCGCTTCGTTCATCTCATAACTGCCGGGCGTCGCCGAAACGTAGACCGCCTGATTGATATGCGCCTGAAACTCAACATCGGTGAGCGGACGATTATCTAGCGCGCTGGGCAACCGAAATCCGTGCTCGACAAGCGACAGTTTGCGCGAGCGGTCGCCGCCGAACATGCCGCGCACCTGCGGCAACGAAACGTGTGACTCATCGACGAAGAGCAGCCAATCTTTTGGAAAGAAGTCGATGAGGCACGACGGTGTGGAGCCCGGCTCGCGGCCGGTAAGATGGCGCGAATAGTTTTCAATTCCGTTGCAGTAGCCGACTTCGCGCAGCATATCTAAATCGTAGCGCGTACGCATCTCTAGCCGCTGAGCTTCCAGCAGCTTGCCGTTCGCGCGAAAATACTTGAGGCGGTTTTCCAGTTCGGCTTCGATCGAGGTGATCGCTCGACGCAGCTTCTCATCCGGGGTGATAAAGTGTTTAGCCGGGAAGATCAGCAGTTCGTCTTTGCTCTGCACGTATTCGCCGGTCAGCAGATTGACGACGTTGATCGCCTCGATCCGATCACCGAAGAACTCGATGCGGTGTACCAGTTCTTCCTCAACACCGACAAACTCCAGCGTATCGCCACGCACCCGAAAGGTTCCGCGAACAAGATTGAGATCGTTGCGGCGATACTGCATGTCGATCAGCTTGCGCAGGAACTGATCGCGGTCAATTTCGTCGCCGACCGCGATTCGCGCCGAGAGTTCCATGTAATCCGAGGGCGAGCCTAACCCGTAGATGCACGAGACCGAGGCCACGATCAGTGTATCCGGCCGTGTCAAGAGCGACTGGGTTGCCGAGTGTCGGAGACGCTCGATCTCGTCGTTGACCGAGCTGTCTTTTTCAATATAAGTGTCGGTGTGCGCGATATACGCTTCGGGCTGGTAGTAGTCGAAGTACGAAACGAAATACTCAACCGCGTTATTCGGGAAGAAATCGCGAAACTCGGCGCACAGCTGGGCTGCCAGCGTCTTGTTATGGCAGAGCACCAGGGTCGGCTTTTGAACAATCTCGACCACTCGCGCCATCGCCATGGTCTTGCCGCTTCCGGTAACGCCCAGAAGCGTCTGGGCACGGTCGCCCCGCAAGATGCCCTCGCCGAGCGCCTGCGTCGCCGCCGGCTGATCTCCGGCCAGCGAGTAGGGGCTCACGAGTTGAAATCCGGCTGCCATGGTCCTCCTCTAATACCCGCGCGCACGGCCGGGCGTTGCACCAGGAGCGCTTCCGCCCTCGCGTGAACAAGCCCATCCGTCCCCTCGCCCTTGGAGAATCACCGTTGAGCCATAACCCGCTGCTCTTTAGCGGAAACTCGAACCGTGAGCTTGCCGACGAGATCGCGAAGCGCCTGAAGCTGCACGTCGGTAAAGCGCTGGTCTCGAAGTTCAAGAACGAAGAATGCCGCGTCGAAATCAGCGAGAACGTTCGCGGCTCGGAAGTCTTTGTGGTGCAATCCATCTGCAAAGCGCCCAACGGCAACAGCGTCAACGATTCGCTCATGGAACTGCTGTTGATGGTCGACGCGCTCAAACGCGCCTCGGCCGCGCGCATCACCGCCGTCATTCCCTACTACGGGTACGCCAAGCAAGACAAAAAGACCAAAGGCCGCGAGCCGATCTCCGCTAAGGTCGTCGCCAACCTGTTGAAGATCAGCGGCGCCAAACGGATGGTAACCCTCGATCTGCACGCCGCCCAGATTCAGGGCTTTTTCGATGGCCCGGTCGATAATTTGATGGCGATGCCGGTGCTCTGCAACTACCTCAAGAAGGTCGGGCTGTGCGACGACAAGATCGTAGTGGTCTCGCCCGACGCCGGCGGCGTCCATCGTGCCGAGCTCTTCGCCAAGCGCCTCAACAGCTCGCTCGCGATCGTCTTTAAGCGCCGGCCCGAGCCGGATATCTCCGAGGTTACCGACATTGTCGGCGACGTTTCGGGCAAGATCGCAGTCGTAGTCGATGATATGATCTCGACCGGCGGCACGCTGGCCAAGGCGGCCGAAGCCATCAGGGCGCGCGGCGCTACCCAAGTTTTCACCGTCGCTACCCACGGAATCTTCGCGGGGGATGCGATTTCAGTCCTCGAGCAATCGCAGATTGAAAAGGTGATCGTCACCAACACGATTCCGCTAGCGGGCATTGCGGATCATCCGAAGTTCGTTCAGCTTTCGATTGCCCAGACTTTGGCAGACGCGATCAACCGGATCACCACCAACCGCTCGGTCTCCGAGCTCTTCTCAGAAGAAGACGAAGAGAAAAAGACACCGGAATCCGAGCTTCCAAACATTGCAGAACCGATACCGATTTCGTAAGGAGACCCCGTGGCTTCAAAAGACCTTAATCTGACGCTCGAAAAACGCGACCACTCCGGCACCACTACCGCAAACGCTCTGCGGGCTACCGGAAAGGTTCCCGGCGTTCTCTATGGTCACGGCGCTCCGCCGCAGCCGATAACGTTCGATGGCCGCGCATTTGAAGATCTGCTGCATAAAGGTGCGCGGACCGGTCTGATTACCTTGACTCTCGGCGGAAAAAAAGACACGGCGCTGCTGCGCGAAGTGCAGCGCGACCCGGTCAGCCGCAAAATCATGCATGCTGATTTGCAGCGCGTCTCGGCAACCGAAAACGTGCATACGACGCTAAGCGTCGTAACCGTCGGCGTCGCAATCGGCGTTAAGGAGTACGGCGGCGTTTTGGATTTGATTCTGCACGAAGTCGAGGTCTCAGGCCCTGCCAATAAACTGCCCGAGCATCTTGAGATCGACGTTACCGACCTCGGGATCGGGGATCACATTACCGCGGCCGAGATGAAACTTCCGGACGGGTTCAAGATGTTGACCGCGCCGGACATGAACGTCGTTGCGGTCGCCGCATCGAAGACCGCCGCCCAAGTTGAGGAATCTGCAGTACCGGCCGAACAAGTTGCGCCCGAGGTCATCGGAGCGAAACCTGAGGCCGACGCCCCCAAATCGTAAGCGAGCCTCGCCTGGTCGTCGGACTGGGCAATCCGGGTGCGCAGTACGCGCGAACTCGTCACAACATTGGATTTATGGTGGTCGACGAGCTCGCGCGTCGTTTCTCAATCGACAACTGGAAGACCAAAGACAGCGCCCGCCAGGCGTTCGATTCGCAGCGCAAACTGGTGCTGGTCGAACCGACCTCGTTTATGAACTTGAGCGGCACGCCGGTTCGCTTGATCTCGTCGTGGTATCGCACGCCGCCCCAGTCGGTTCTCGTCGTTAGCGACGATATGGATATTCCGTTCGGGACCCTCCGAATGCGCACACAAGGCGGACACGGCGGCCACAACGGCCTGCGATCGATCATCGCCACGATCGGTCTTGAGTTTCCGCGGCTTCGCGTGGGGGTCGGCCGACCGGAGATTGAGAGCATCGATCACGTTTTGAGCCCGTTCAACCAGGCCGAATTCGATGGGCTGCCTAAGATCATCGCGGCGGCGGCGGACGGCGTCGAGTGTTGGCTCGACAAAGACGCGCAGACCGCCATGCAGCTCGTCAACTCGTTCAAGTACGAGGCTTAACCGCTTCGAGACAACGATTGTCTTTTGGGTGTCTAGCGCCCGGAAATTGAGAAATGTTTGCGGTATCTCTCCGGGTGCTTTTCTACTGCCTTCTTTTTGGCGGTTCTGGTGATTAGCTGTGCGGTTCCCGCCACCGCAGATACGACAAGCGTCGGCATTACGATCAACGGCACGAGCGGAGCGCATATTGAATCGCAGCAATCGGAGACGATTCCATTTGTGCCGCTCCCGATGCTGGAGATCGAGCATCGGCATAAACGCCTGCGGTTGCGGGCTGAGATCGTGCCGCCGGTCGGCCCGCTTCCACTCGCACAGAGCAGTAACGGCTTCGAGTTAGGCCAGCAGCCTCAGGTGAGCTATCTCACCGGCGAAGCGACGTACAGCTTTATGCACGGACGCTTCGAGTTTGGAATCGGCGAAACGGTCATCAATCAACGCACGTTCTATCCGCCGTCTCCGGTGGTTCAAGCCTCTCGCGTTGTCGGCGCGCGTTACCTCGTACGTTCACGATTGTATTCGAGCGGGCACTCGCGACTCGAAGCCAGTCTCGCAGTCAGCCCGTCCATGCACGCGGTGCAGTACACCATGTTTCCGGCTCAGACGGGCTTCGGACCGGGCGGAAAGCCGACGGCCTTCCCGGCTTTCACCGCTAACGATCCCGAGCGCGCATCGACCGTCGACGCGGCGCTGCGCTGGTCGGTTCAGCGCCGACGCTTTACCCTCTCGTACGGCTTGCGCTACATCAACTATGCCGCAGCATATTCATCTAGCGGAAGGCTCGCCGATCGCAATCATCTGCTCATGCCGTTTGTAGGCGTAGCTTGGAACCTTCCGCACAAGCCTTCACGTGCCGTCGCCATGACGGCTCAACCGAGCGTTGCCGTTGCGCCCCAAACTCATCAGGCACCGGATGCTTCGACGACATCACAACTTGTACGCAACGACACTAGTGAGCTTGGGGTGAGCCTTTACGGCACGAACGGTACCTCCAGTTTTGATGCCGGGCACTATACAACGCCTGCATCGTTTGCGGTACTTCCGGTCTTTCAGATTGCCCATACCCGCCGGCGGTTTACCCTTGCCGCTCAGGGAGCGCTTCCCCGAGCCAATGCAAACCTCTTTGGTTCACCGATATTCACCTGGAGTTATCTCAACACCGATCTGCTCTATGCGAGTGCTAACAGGCGCAATGTTTATGGCGTAGGCGAGAGCATCGTGAGCGAGCGATTCGCGCACGCAGACCGCAATGTCACCACGATTTCTTCGACCCGGCTCGAAGGATTGAACATCTCCGCTCGAATGCGGCTGTTATCGAACGGTCACGGAAGCCTGTTGGCGAGCATTCGTGTAAGTCCATACCTTCACGACGCAAGCTTTTTCACCGATGAGTTTTCGCCGTCGCCCGGTTGCCGGCACTGCTTTAGCGGATCGCACACCTCTAGATATATTCGACACGGTTCTCGGATCGACGGATCGCTCGGATGGTCGATTCCTCACGGCCGCTACACGTTTTCCTACGGGTTACGCTATATCAATCAAACGATTTACGATGGGAAGATTACCGGCAACCGCGGGCAGCCGGATCTGATATTTCTCGAACGGACCTCGTCGCTGATGCCCTTCATCGGCGTGGCACTACCAGGTATTTAAGGCCCAATCAGCCGATACTCACTATATGAGAGCATTCGCCGGCAAAGCGTTTGTGGTTCGAATCGACGAGCAAGCCGCATTCGAGGGCTCATCCACGCTGATTGACGACTTGAGCTTTCTTACCGTCAACCAGATCCGACCGATCGTGATTGCGCCGAATGCGCAGGCCGCGCGCAACTTCGTGCGGACGATGAATCGCAGCGCGAATTTGGCGGTTGGGTTGAACGGTTCCGACGCCGCAATGCTGCCGGGTTCCGGCAACGGAATAGGCTGCGTGCAAGGCGGAATACTGCAAACGCTCACCGCCGCCGGGTACATTCCGGTTGTCGAGCCGAGCGCTTTCAGCCCGTTCGGCGACGATGTTGCGCTCGATCCGGACGAAGTCG
>JALYVT010000137.1 GCA_030853105.1 Vulcanimicrobiota bacterium | reverse complement strand
GATATTACCATCGTTGCGCTTGACCTCAGCGTGGCAAGTAAACTTGAAGACGCCCGTCTCCCAGACATCAATGTTGCACTCGGTCTTGTACCCGTACCGCGGGCGAAGGGTGGCCCCACCCGTACCGCTGCAGGTGGCGACTGCTCCAGCTGCGCCGACCTGGTGAACTCCTCGTTACCGGCGGATTACCGGCGTATCGGTGGAACATTTGCGACGTCCGCCCAGTTCCTTTATTTCGCACTCTCACTTGCGGGGCTAATCTGGCGGTCGGGGTTAATCTGGCGGTCGCAGTGCAACTCGTGGGAGTGAGTGGCAATCGCCACTGCCAGACCTTTGAGGGAGCCGATCAAGACAATCTTCGCCTCGAGCGATTATTTGACTGCGCTCGGCAAAGCCCGTCCGGAATTATCGTAGTATCAGCACCTCATCGAGACGTTTTTTCTTGATGCGCGGAACCTTCGCATCGTCTGCCGCATACCCGATTGGGATAACGACAAATGCGCGTTCATTTTCGGGCCGATTGAGAAGTTCGCGAAGAAATCCCATTGGGTTGGGCGTGTGCGTGAGCGTCGAAAGCCCCGCAGCGGTGAGGCTCGCCAAAAAGAATCCGACCGAAATCCCAACCGATTCCTGCGCATAATAATGCTTGATCTTTCGAGCGGATCCATCGTCGGCCGCGACAAGGCCGTAGGCTTGTGCGAAAACAATCGCGAGATATGGTGCAGTCGTGATGTGCTCTTTGTGCCAGTCGGTGCCTAACGGCGCAAGCGCGTCAAGCCACTCTTGCGACGCGCGCTTCGCGTAGGTTTCGCGTTCCTCAACTTCGATTGCCTTGCGAAGTTTTGCCTTCATCGCCGCGTTGGATACGATCACGTAGGTCCACGGCTGCTGGTTCGCGCCGCTCGGAGCAGTCATCGCGGTGCGCACCGCGTTCTCAATAAGCCTCCGCGGTACGCGTTCACTGGAGAACTGCCGAATCGTGCGGCGCGCTCGCATCGTTTCCAAAAAGACGCTCGACGCCGACTCCGCTTCAGCCTCGCTCTTGCGATTGTTGCGAAACGGCTCCATCGGCGCAGCCTCCGCCTTTGCGAGATACTTTCGCAGCCGCTCGGTCATCTCCGGCGTCTCTTTCATTTCATCAGCCATCATGAGTTCGCGCTAGCTGCCCGTCGGCACGATTCCGACCTGTTCGACCATCAGCACGACCGATTTCTGCGGCGAGCGCGGCCGATGCATCATGCCTTTGTCGATCAGGGTTAGCTTCCCGTATTTATCGTTCTCTTGATTGGTGTACCTGATTTCCTGTAGATCGCTCATACTGTCGCTTTTCGTTTCGATGCTCGAAGTTCTTGCGCGGAGCCTACCGGCTGGCTTGGCAAATTATGCCATCGGGTGTAGAATGTATCCATGGCAACCAAAAACGTATCGCTGCCTCGTGAACTTGAGCAATATATCGACGCGAAAGTGGCGGCGGGCGAATACTCGCACGCGAGTGAGGTTGTGCGCGACGGCGTGCGATTGTTAATGGAACGGGACGCCGAAAAACTGCGTTGGCTTCGCGAGGCCGTCGCCGTTGGTTTGGCCGAACTCGACCACGGCGAGTTCGTACCGGCCGAAGAGGTTACCGCTGAGAAGATTGCGGCCCGAGGAATGGCCCGCCTCAAAGCAATGAAGGCGGCTGGAAAAGCGTGACAATGCGCTACTCCCCAAACGCGGAACGCGACCTTAATGATATCTGGGCTGTATGCGCCGAGAATCGTAGCGCGGAGGCGGCAACGCGGCTCATAAAAGGAATCGTGGATAGCCTGCAAACAACGCTTGTTGTGTTTCCGAATGGTGGTCGCGCACGGCCGGAACTCGGCCGTTCTATTCGTTCGTTTCCCGTGCCGCCTTATGTGGCGCTCTACCGCGTTATTGGTCGACGGGTTGAAATCGTGCGCGTCCTCCACGGCCACCGGGATATACAGCGCGCTCTCCTATCGCTGCTCATCGCTTGAGTTGCAGGCGTTAGCGTCTATGCGAACTCTTTTTTCTCGTCGTGGCCGTATGCGCGAATAGCGATGACGAGAAATAGGGCGCCGTAAGCGACGAGCCACAGCGCGGCGGAGAGCCACGATTCCTGTGCTGCGCCGACCGATCCCCAAGCCAGTTGCCCGAAGTGGTAGGTCGGTAGATAGGGCGCGATGATCTGCACAAAGCGCGGCAACTCTTTGAGCGGCACAAACAGTCCGGAGGCAAATGAGAGTGGCAGAATGATCAGATTCAAAACCGCGATCGCGGAGTTGAGCGTGCAGAGATAGCCGATCGCAAACCCTAAAATCGTGAACGGAATACTGCCGAGCAGCAGCCGAACCAGCATCGTCAAATACATCGTGATCGGTAAGTGAGCGCCGCCGGTGACTGCGGCAAACAGCACGAGCAAGCTCAGCGCAATCGCGCCGAAACCCATCGAGGCGATGATCTTTCCGAAGAAGTACGCCAGCGGCCGTAACGGCGCGGCACGCATCAGTCGCGTCGCGCCGGTTCCGCGTTCGGTAGCAACGCTCGCACCGAACGAAAAGAGCACGATCGTCAGCACGGCATATGCGCCGAACGAAGCGAGCAGGTAGCGGCCAGCGGTTGTATTCATAAACGCCTGGTGAGATTCCGGCAAGCCGAAGAAGGCGTAGAACATGATCGGCAGCGCCAAGCTCGTCGCTGAAAATGCCGGGATGCGAAATAACCGCAAGAACTCGATTTTTGTTTGCGCACCAAACATCGGTGCGATCGGCGCAGTTTTAGGCAGCATGATTCTCCTCGCGAGCGGTGATCTGCAGAAAGGCCTCTTCGAGCGATGCACCGACTACAGTCAGCTCGCTAATCTGCAAGCCCTCTTTATACAGATTGAATAGCAGCGCTTCGGGCGCGTCGGTCAGCACCTCGTGTTTGGTTCCCTCACAGAGATAGCTCACGCGCTTGCGCCCGACCGTCGCCTTGATCTGCGCAGGCGTACCGTCCGCGACGATCTTTCCGCGGTCGATGACGACGATGCGATCGGCCAGCGCGTCGGCCTCCTCCAAATAATGCGTCGTCAGCACCACCGTGCGGCCGCTCTTTGCGATTCCTTCAATAGTTGAAAGCAGCAGGCGCCGCGCTTCGACATCTAAACCAACAGTCGGTTCATCCAGCAGCACAATCGGCGGGTCGCCGCAGAGCGCAAGCCCAAAGTATAGCCGCTGCAATTGCCCCCCCGAGAGTCGCGCGACCCGAGTCTTCACATTATCAGCGAGACCGCATGTTTGCACGATCTGCGCAGTCGGCATCGGGTTGGGATAGTACGTGCGAAACAGTTCGATGGCCTCGTCGACTCGCAAATACTCGGGCACGCCGGATGTTTGCAGCATCGCGCCCATCGATGTGCGTGTCGCAATATCGCGCGGGTTGCCGCCTAAAACCTGCACGCTTCCGGCGGTCGGTGCGCGCAATCCCAGCATCAGCGAAATCGCCGTTGTCTTGCCGGCGCCGTTCGGGCCGAGAATCGCGATAACTTGGCCCTGCGGAATCGATAGATCAATGCCGTCGAGTGCAAGCACCGATCCGTAGCGTTTGCTCGCACCTCGCAATTCGATCGCCGCCACCGTCGTACCGTTCACCGTACCGCCGCCTTGTTCGCGAGCGCAGTATCAAGAAATCGCACGATCTTTGGCCACGCATCTTCGGCAGCGCGCGCATCGCCGCTGTCGCTTCCGCCGAAATTGAAGCCGCCCCACGGTTGTTTGTCCTGCGTCATTCCGTACGCAGGTCCGTAGGGAAAGAACGCCGTATGGCCCGCGTTCTTATAATGAAGGTGCTGATCCGCAAACGGATGATGGTGTACGGCGAGTCGCGCCATCACCGCGTCCGACATCGGCGATGACGGCCACATTGCATCGCTGTCTCCCGAAACCAGCAACACTGGTCCGTTAATTTGCTCAACCGCGATCGCGGCCTTGTTTGCGGCTGCGGTGTTTTGCAGCGATTCCGAGTACATCGGTTCGAGCGAGATCGGTTGATGTTTTGCGAACTGCATCCCGAGCGCCATGCCCGCTTTCGGATCGCCCGGCACAAAGTCGAGCGGCGCACCATGATAGGTCCACGACGATGGCTGCGGCCCGGGACTCTGCGTGATTCCCATCCACACAACCGAACTCGGCACCAGCGCAACGGCGGCTTTTATCTGCGGAAACATCGACGCTGAGAGCAGCGTAAGCTCGCCGCCCTTCGACACGCCCATCATTCCAATATGCGCGCCGTCAACATCCGGTCGCGCCGTTAACCACGCGAGCCCGCTCTGAACGGTTTCAAGCGGAACGTCAACGAGTTGTTTGGGCAGCGTGCTTTCTGCGAAATAGGCAAGACTCAAGCAGACAAAACCTCGTGCCGCCAAAACCTGCGCGAACGTATCCAGCGAGTGTCCCCCCTCCGAACCGCCGACGATCAGAATCGCGGGATGTTTTCCGACCGCAGTCGGTGCAAACGCCTTGCCGATCAGGGTTGTCGGTAGCGCAATTTCTTGCACGAGCGGGCTCTGAGCGGTTCGGGTAAGCTGCGTCTGCGCGAGCGTTCGCCCATTTGCGCGCAGTTGCAACATGTAGCGATAGGTGTCGGGTCGCGGTCCCAAGATCGAACCGCTCAATCCGGCGGGCGGGTGCAGCGACCAAAACAATCCCATTGCATCCGCCCCGCTGTATGTTCCGGCTAACGGCAAGCAGGTTGCTAGATCGATCGCGCCACTACTGTTCGCGCGACAGCGCACCGACGACGTCCAATTCCCCTTCGCGTCAACGCGCCGGAGCATTAGGTCTGCAACCTGATCGTGTTTCAGTCCGCTAACGCGAATCTGAATCGGCTGATCTAAGAGTGCAACCACCGGTGAGACGCTGAGCTTCGGTATTGCCGCGTTCGCAACACCGAAGAGCGAGGCGCCGAAGAACAGCGCGGCTATAGAGCCTAAAGAACCGGAAGAAAAGTGTCGCATGGCATTCCTTTCATAAACAGCGCATCAACTGCGCCGAAGATCATTCTGCTCGCTTGAGCAGGGTCTGCATCTCGTAGACATGGTTTTTAAAGGCGTCTCGCCCCAGCGCGGTGAGTCGATAGCGCGTCTGCGGGCGCTTATCGACGAACGACTTCTCTTCGATTACGTACCCGGCGTCAATAAGTTTGGCAAGATGCGCACCGAGGTTGCCGTTGGTCGTGCCGATCGACTTCACCAGCGACGGAAACGAAATCCATTCCGCGGTCAGCAACTCAGCGACTGCACTGAGTCGAATTTTTGAGAGCAACAGTTCATCCATAGCTCATTGCCGCTGCGTGAAATATAGCGCGACGCCGCAGCCCGCCATGCCTATCCACATTCCGGCGGCAAGAACATATCCGGTAAACGGATAGGCGTAATTCGCGACAACGATCGAAGCGAGCAAAACGACGCCGCCGACAAAGACATAGCGGTTGCCTTGGGTTCCGGCAAACACCAACGCGATGCCGTACGCAAAGCTCCAAATCGCCGCAGCCGCCCACTGACCAAAGATGTGCGGCTGCGAACTGAACGCAAGCGCAAGTGTAGCGATCCACACAATGTTGAACAGCGTATACATCTGACTATCCAGAAGCGTCCAGCGCGCATTCGCTGATTTCTTGCGGCGCAAGCGACGCGCACTGATGATCGTGATAGCGATCGCCGCCGCCCACGCAAACATCGCAATCCAAGCCGGCCACCAGCCCGAATGGTTGAAGAAAATCCGCTGCGAGGCAATGTCGAATAAGCCGCCGGCGATTCCGAATGCGATAAACGGCGCGGGCATCAACCGAACTTGGCGATCGGCTCCCGCCAGAATCCGATCGACCATTTCGAGATGCTCTCGCGCTTCGACGGGTTCAAGCCCATCGTTCATCGGCATACCCGCCCGAGACAAACGTGACTAACAACCGCCAGTCCAATCCCAACCAGCGACCAGGCTGTCCAAATCACGATTTCATGCATATTCGCCTCCCATGTCACCCTGAACAGGGTTTGCCGCCGAGCAAACCCGTAATCGAAGGGCAGGTGTTCTCATCTGTCGTCTGTATTTCAGACTTGTCTGTAATATACCGCACATTTGAACCGATGTCAACCACTAGGCCGAGGAAGCTCGCAACCCGAAGGCGAGCAGCATGAAGGTGCTGATCGCGCTTACCATGGCGCTTTCGTTTTCGCTTGGGTTCGGCGGAGCAGGTGTCTTCGCGCAAGCTGTTCCGACGCCGCCCCCGCCACCCCCGATTCTTGTGACGTCGTCGCCTTCGCCCGAGGCGACCTTGACCACGCAGCCCACCCCGCTTCCGACCGGCCTGCCGGTGCCGACGCCGATTATCACGCCGTCGGCGCTTTCGGTGAATCCGACCTCACTTGCGCTCAATCCGCAGCAGCAGCGTACTGTCGCTGTAACCGGCGCGACCGGTCCGATCATCGCGACGATCACGCCGACAATCGCGCAAGTAACCGT
>JALYVT010000136.1 GCA_030853105.1 Vulcanimicrobiota bacterium | reverse complement strand
CTCTCGGTCAGGACGCTAATGCAGTCCGCCCCGCCATTCTCGTACTGCCCGGCCAACTGCGCGGGGTCGAAGTTGCGGCTTATCAAACCCAAAGACGGCGACGCGCGCTTGATCTCCGCAACGATTGCTGGGCCGTGCGCCCGTTTTATCGCCGCTAAGAATGGACGCCGCTGCGATCGACTCGCCAGCGCGCGCTCGCGCAGCAATTCGTAGGGCTCGGCAAGTTCTTCCGCCCTCAGCCGCTGCTGCTTTGAGGCGTAGATGCGCTCGAGAATATCATGCATTCCGAAAACTCCGAACGCGTTGCACGACATCGTAGGCTTTGCCCGAATGCAGCAGGTCACGCGCAATGGTCAACCCCTCCGAAAAGGAGGCCGCCGTGCCGCTGAGCTGCAGCGACAATGCCGCATTAAGCGCGACAACATCGCTGCGTGCAGAACGCTCACCTTGCAAAATTGATTCGAACGCATCTTTGCACGTTTGCGCAGAGCCGCCTCGCAAAACAGCAAGCGGCGCCGCTATTCCATATTCAGCCGGGTCGAGCGTGTATCGTCGCGCCCGTTCTGTGCCAAATTCGTACACAACGGTCGGACCTTCTCCGCTCACTTCATCGATACCGCTGGCGGCATGCACGACCGCGCCTTGAACGCCGAGCGCGCTTAAAACGTCGCCGACCTGTTCCAAGTGCGATTCGCGCGCTACGCCGACGATTTGATGGGTAGCTCGTGCCGGGTTGGTCAGCGGGCCGAGGATGTTAAACATGGTTCGTACGCCGAGTTCGCGACGGACCGGGGCGACCGCTTTCATCGCCGGATGGTAACGGGGCGCAAACATGAAGGTGAAGTTGCTCTCACACAACTGAGCCGCGGCACGATCGGGGGCGACATCGATCTCGATACCGCTCGCCTCCAGCACATCGGCGCTGCCGCACGCACTCGAAGCCGCTCGATTTCCGTGTTTTGCGACCGGAACGCCGGCTGCTGCAATCACGAAACCCGCGATAGTTGAAATATTGATGGTGTCGGCGCCGTCACCGCCGGTTCCGCAAACATCAAACACGAGCGGCAGATTGTGCTCAACGTGGAGGCTTCGCTCGCGCATCGCACGAGCTGCACCGATCAGTTCGCCCACGGACTCGCCCTTCGCGGCTAAGGCGGCGAGCAAACCGGCAGCCTGAACAGCGGAGACCTCGCCGTCCATAAAACCGCCGATCAGCTCGCGCGACTGCGCCTCGTCCAGATCCCGTCCGTCCAATACGCGCCGGAGCGTTTTGGGAAAATCGCTCATGAATACGCAAAACGCCCCGGGAATCCGAGGGCGTTTTGTGTCGACACGGCGGCCGCGCTACTTCACAAGTTCGAGCAGCGACAACTCGGCAGCATCACCGGGACGCACGCGCGTTTTGGTGATGCGCGTGTACCCGCCGGTGCGGGCCTTGTACGCCGGCGCAATCTGCTCGATCAGTTTTTTCACGACCGCGGGTTCGGTGAGATATTCAGCCGCCAGCCGACGCGAGTGCAAATCACCGCGAGCGGCCTGCGTGATCAGACGCTCGATGACCTTACTAATCTCCTTGGCTTTGGTCGTGGTCGTCTCGATCTTTTCATGTTTGAAGAACGAGGTCGCTAAGTTGCGCAGCAGCGCTTTGCGATGACCATCGGTGCGCGATAAGCGCTTGTACGCGATTTGGTGCGGCATAGTGATTCGACGCTACGACAGGCGCAGCGACAGTCCCCTCTCTTCTAACACTTGTTTGATTTCGTCCAGTGACTTCTTGCCAAAGTTGCGCATCTTGATGATCTCATCTTCGCTCATGTCGAGCAGTTCGGAGATTTTGGAGATGCCCGCGCGCTTAAGGCAGTTGAACGAACGGACCGATAGGTTGAGCGACTCGACCGGAATGTCCCACTCGCCTGGCGGAGCGATGCTGACCGGCTTCTCTTCGTCGTTGAAGGTCACGAACAGCTGCAACTGGTCTTGCATGATCTGGGCCGCGATCGAAAGCGCTTCTTCGGGAGTGATCGACCCGTTGGTATCGATCTCTAGCGTTAGCCGATCGAAGTCGACATTCTGTCCGACTCGCGTGTCGTCAACCGTAAAGTTGACCTTACGGATCGGTGAGAAGATCGAATCGAGCGGAATCAAACCGATCAGGTGCTCGACGTTGCGTTGCCGATCGGAGGTGACATACCCGCGATGTTTCTCGATGCCGATCTCCATGTGGAGCTTGGCCGATTTGGCGGTCAGCGTCGCAATGTGGTAGTCCGGCTCCAGTATCTCGACGTCGGCATCCTCGGTGATGTCGGAAGCGGTGACTTCTTTCGCGCCGCTTACACTCAGGGTAAGCACCTTGGGTTCGTCGGTGTTCAGCTTGAGCGGAAGCCCCTTGAGGTTCAGCATCAAATTGGTGGTATCTTCAACGACACCAGGGATCGTGGAAAACTCGTGAAGCACGCCGTCGATCTTCATGTAAGTGACGGCTGCGCCCGGGATCGAACTCAGCAGAATGCGGCGAAGCGCGTTGCCCAGAGTAATACCGAAGCCGCGCTCGAGCGGCTCGATCACGAACTTGGCATAGTTGTCATGGCGATCCCGAACATCGACGGATGCGCCTTGCGGGGTCTCTAATACAGTCATGGTTTCTTCGATGGTTCCTTTTTTGTCGTCCAAGTTATCCGGCCCGATCTCTCGACCCGATCATACTCCCGACGACGGCGTGGTGCTAATTAGCGCGAGTAATACTCAACGATGAGCTGTTCGTCTACCGGCGTATCGATCTGCTCGCGTGAGGGCAGCTGAACGACCTTCGATGCCATGTCCTGATCGTTGAACTCAAGCCACTCCGGAGCGCGGCGGCTCTTGGCGACTTCAAGGTTGGCTTCGAACACGGTTGATTTCTTGGAGCGTTCACCGATTGTGATGACATCGCCGGCCTTCACAATGTACGACGGAATATTGCACAGGCGCCCGTTCACGTGAAAGTGACGATGGGTGACGAGTTGACGCGCTTGAGCGCGGCTGTTCGCCAGATTCAAACGATAGACGACGTTATCAAGGCGACGCTCCAGCAGTTGCAAGAACGTTTTGCCGGTTTGACCCGGAACGCGCGCGGCCTCGCGGAAATAGTTTTCGAACTGCGTTTCGTGAACGCCGTAGTAACGGCGCATCTTCTGCTTCTCGCGAAGCTGACGACCGTACTCGGAGATCTTCTGGCGCTGTTTGCCCTGGGTCTTCTGACCGGGCGCGGTGCCGCGGCGTTCGACCGCGCACTTTTTGCTCAGGCAGCGATCGCCCTTGAGAAACAATTTGATTTTTTCGCCGGTCTTGCTCGAGGCGGTTTCGCGACGGCAGAGACGGCAGACGGGACCGGTATAGCGTGACATTACTCTCTATTATCCTTAAACGCGGCGACGTTTGGGCGGGCGGCAACCGTTATGCGGAATTGGCGTGACATCTTTGATAAGGGTGATTTCGAGACCGGTGGCCTGCAGCGAACGAATTGCGGCTTCGCGGCCTGCGCCCGGACCTTTGACCAGCACCTCGGTCGATTTCATTCCGTGTTCCATCGCTTTGCGCGCGACCGCTTCGGCGGCCATCTGCGCGGCAAACGGCGTCGATTTTTTGCTGCCCTTGAAACCAAGGTTGC
Organism: Vulcanimicrobiota bacterium; assembly: GCA_030853105.1. GTDB lineage: Bacteria > Vulcanimicrobiota > Vulcanimicrobiia > Vulcanimicrobiales > Vulcanimicrobiaceae > JALYVT01. The sequence continues at coordinate 2,936 of JALYVT010000136.1, read as the reverse complement.
CGGCCGATGCCCACGCGATCACCGAACCCTGATTGTCAGAGATCGTCACGATGGTGTTGTTGAACGATGAATGAATGTGCGCAACGCCCGATTGGACGTTCTTAAACTCACGCTTTTTGCGTGATTTCGTTTGCTTTTTGGCTGCCAAGTAAATAACTCCGAAGTTTTCCTAGCCTCGAACGACGAGGTGTCGTCACCTCGACCGGCAGGCGCTCGTGGAGAGCCTCCGATCTGTCTGCAAACGCTCGGTGAGTGCGTCCGCCTGCCGGCCTTATTGAGAGCCCGGCAAAATACCGCGTGCGCCAGGAGAGATAGTCCGGCGCCAAGAGGACATACTACAGGAACTCCGTCCCGCGGTCAAGCGGTTTTGCCGGGGAAGTAAGAAGGGCCCCGGCTTTTGGCCGAGACCCTTTTTACTTCTAACTAGGGTGTTTTCCTTAGAAGTGGATGCCCAGGCCGAGGTAGCCACCGCTGTGGGTGAAGTCGGACGGAGCGTTGGTCTTGTTGGTTCCCTTGTCTCCGAGGAAGCCGCCGTCGATGAAGAACGGGCTCTTCCCTAAGCTTAAGGTCGCGCCAACCTGGTACTTGAGGATCTTGTAGGCCAGGTTGAACGTGTTGCCGAGTCCATCGGTGTAGTTACCTTTGACGCTCGGGTAGTACCACGCGCTGCCGTAAACCGAGAACGTGTTGTTGAGGTCGGGGAGCTTTTCAGCGCCGAAGCCAACGCCGCGTAGTTTGGGGTAGCCGTAGTTGTTTGAGCGGAACATGTAACCGACGCCGACATACAGACGCGGGTCTGCGACCTTCAGGCCGAGGCGGCCGTCGAAGTCGTAATCACGCGGGCTGAAGTTCGGAACGAAGGTCTGGCCCTGGCCGCCGATCACGGTTACGCAACCCGGGTCGCCCGGTGCGAAGCACGGGAAGACCGTCTGCCCAGGCGCACCCGGCGGCGTTGCGGCCGTCTGGTTGTGCTGGTACCCGATTTGGCGATAGTCGCCTTCGAGCATCCATGGCAGGTTGAAGAGGCTGAACTCGGCGGCGCCGCGGACGGCGTATGACTTGTCGTTCGGCTGTTTGATGCCGGGATCGAACTCGTTATACACTTTGGGTCCGAGGATGTAATCGCCAGCGATGAACTTCTCTTGATACGGCGTTGCGGCCGGTCCCGGAGTCGGGGTCGGTACAACGGTTGGAACCGGGGTCGAAGGCGGTGCCGGCGGCGGAGGCGGAGTGGCGTTCACATAGCGAACGACAACCAGCTTCTTGTCGGGAACCCACTGGACGTAGGCGCCCATGCCTTCGGAGATGACGCGAACCGGGACGACGACATGGCCCTGATAGATTTCGGGCGGAACGTCGAGCGGACGCGATTCTCCGTTGATGATCACTTCCGGTTTGCCGACGGTCACTTTGACGTCGGATCCCGGTTTGCTCACATCGACGGTTTTCGAACCGGCGTTATAAGAAACGGTCGCACCCATCTGTTCGAACATCGAGCGCAACGGAATCAGGATCGTGTTGCCGCGCACGAGCGCAGCCAAAACGCGGCCCTGTTTCAGTTTGTCGGGTTTCGAATAAACGTGGTGATCGTTGAAGAGAATGGGGATTTGGCCGGACGGCGGCGCGCCGAAGTTCATCGCAGGCATGCTGGATGAACTCGAAGCGGCCGGCATGGCCGTTGCTGCTGGTGAAGCCTGGGCGATCGCGTTGGTTCCTATGTTTCCATGCGAGCCAGAGTTCGACGGAGCAGCAACCGCGTTAAGTCCAAGGCCGGCTGCGAACAGCGCGACGAGGACTCCGGTGCTCAGTCGTTTCAATGTTTCCTCCTAGTTAGAATGAGACCTAATTTGTCTCGGGCGCCACACTTGTGACTTCACCGCGACGAACCAAACTTGGCCCTCTCGTCGCGGGTACCCAATAACAATCCTGTTTAACCTTCTGGAGAGCAATGGGATTGCCCCCCCTGCTGAGTCGGATTCCGCTCGCTTCGCGACGCTTGCCAGACTCGGCGGCTTGATAACGCTGCTCGGCCCGGTTTAGTTCAGTTCACGCCGAGGTGGTTTTGTCGTCGATCTTGGCTAGAAATTTCGAGCGGTCCATCAGATAGCGCTCGTGGGTGCCCTCCGCGACGGCTTCCTGCTCGTCGAATACCGCAACAGTGAAACTGATTCTGGGGCCGTCGATCAAGACGACCTCAACCTCGGTTCGGACGATGAACCCTACCGGAATCGGCTGGTGGTGCTCTAAGTCGATGTGGGTGCCCAGCGTGATCTCCCCGTCTCGCAGGGTCGGTGCGAGGCAGTGCATCGCCGCATCTTCAATCAGCTGAACGAGCATTGGGGTGGAGAGCACGTCAACGCCCTGGTTACCGGCTTTTTGGGCCGTCATCCACTCCTCGACGCGCGTCTGACGGCTGAAGGTTTGACCGATCGCGAGTTTCGCACTCATTGCATCTTCCAGATACAACGCGCGCCTCATGGGTTCCGCCTGCGAAACCACCCGGCATTTTCTCAGGTTCGTGGCGTATTAGAGTATTTGGCGCTGCTTCACCGAAACCGGCCGCGGTTTGCGCCGTATAGAGAATCGACTGCGCTAACAATCTACAACGGGAGAAGTATGCAATTCCAACGCCTAGCGATTGCGGCGGTGCTCACCGCCGGAATCGGTCTCAGCGGATGCGGCGGCAAGGCCCCTCAGAAGCACGGCCCCGCACCACTCAATGTCGACGTTGCTTCGGCAGCTCGTCAAGATATCGCAACGTATGTCAGTTTGGACGGCCAAGTTGCGCCGCTGCTTGAATCCACGCTCTCGGTAACCCAATCCGGGCCGCTGGTCGGCGTGTATGTCAATGAAGGCGACCGCGTTTCGCGCGGCCAGCTGCTGGCGAAGGTTGACGACTCTAATTTGAATGCGCAGCTGCAGCAAGACTTAGCGCT
>JALYVT010000135.1 GCA_030853105.1 Vulcanimicrobiota bacterium | reverse complement strand
CACCGCCGCCGTGACGGGCCATGCCGCCGTAGGTATCGGCGATGATCTTGCGGCCGGTTAAGCCCGCATCACCCTTGGGGCCGCCGATGACAAAGCGTCCAGTCGGGTTGACATAGATGCGCGTATCTTTGTCGCGCAGTGAGGCCGGGATCACATGGTTGATAACCTTCTCGGTCACTTCGCTGCGAATCGTTTCGAGCGGGATATCCGGATCATGCTGAGTTGAGATCACGATCGCATCGACGCGTACCGGCTTGTCATCGACATACTCGACGGTAACTTGCGATTTTCCATCGGGGCGCAGATATGGAATGTCGCCGTTCTTGCGCATCGCGGTTAATTGACGGGTCAGGTTGTGCGCGAGCACGATCGGCAGCGGCATCAACTCTTCGGTGTCGCGGCAGGCATAACCGAACATCATACCCTGATCGCCGGCACCGATATTCTCGAATTGGTCTTCCGGGTTCTCACCTGACTTTGCTTCGAGCGACCTATCGACACCCATCGCGATGTCGGGTGACTGCTCATCAATCGAGACGCTGACGCCGCAGGTGTCGGCATCGAATCCAACCGCCGACTTTGTATACCCGATCTCCGCAATCGTTTCGCGCACAATCTTCGGAATGTCGATATAGGTCGTGGTGCTGACTTCGCCTGCGATATGAATCTGCCCGGTAATCGCAAACGTTTCAACGGCCACGCGACCCTGCGGATCAGCCGCGAGGATCGCATCCAACACGGCATCCGAAATCTGATCGGCAACCTTATCCGGATGACCTTCGGTTACCGATTCACTCGTGAATAAACGACGATACGCCATTGGTTTAGGTTCCCTCCGACCAGGACGCCATGTATTTAACTTGGCGCTCGGTTAATACATCGATCTCGACATTCATGGAAGCGAGTTTGAGCGTAGCTACCTCTTCATCGATCTCAAGCGGAACATCATAAACATCCTTCTCGAGCGTTTTGTGGTTCTGCGCAAGATAGCCGGCAGCCATGGCCTGGTTCGCAAACGACATATCCATTACCGCAGCCGGGTGGCCTTCGCCGGCAGCCAGATTGATTAGTCGGCCTTCACCCAGAATGCAAATCTTGCGGCCGTCGTGCATCTCGTACTGCTCGACGAACGCGCGCGGAGCCGTCTTACCCTTAGCGAGTTTCTCAAGCGATTCGATATCGAGTTCATCGTTGAAGTGCCCGGAGTTGCAGACCAGCGCGCCGTCCTTCATCATTTTGAAGTGCTCTTCGCGAATCACATGATAGTTGCCGGTAACGGTCACGAATATATCACCGATCTTGGCAGCATCTTCCATCGGCATCACGCGGTAGCCGTCCATTACGGCTTCGAGCGCCTTGCGCGGATCGACTTCGGTCACCACAACGTGGGCGCCCATACCTTGCGCGCGCGAGGCGATTCCACGGCCGCACCAGCCGTATCCGACAACCACAAGCGTGCGGCTTGCGAGCAGCACGTTGGTAGCGCGAATGATGCCGTCGAGCGTCGATTGACCGGTTCCGTAGCGATTATCGAACATGTACTTGGTCATCGCATTGTTTACCGCGATAACCGGATACGGCAGAACGCCGTCCTTCTTCATCGCTTTGAGTCGAATGACGCCGGTGGTCGTCTCTTCGCAGCCGCCGATCATATCGGCAAGCAGATGGTTGTGTTTGCTGTAGATCGTGTTGACAAGATCGCAGCCGTCGTCCATCGACATATGCGGCTTGGTCGCGACAACCGCCTCAATGTGGCTGTAATAAGTCGCGTTATCTTCACCTTTGATCGCGTAGGTTGGAATGCCGTAGTCGCAGAGTGCAGCCGCAACGTCATCCTGAGTCGAGAGCGGGTTGCTTGCACAGAGCGAAACCTCAGCGCCGCCGGCTTGAAGCGCGAGCATCAGGTTCGCCGTTTCGGTCGTTACATGCAGACAGGCTCCGATGCGCACGCCGGCAAGCGGCTTCTGCTGCGCGAAGCGTTCGCGAATCTGCGCGAGGACCGGCATATAGGCCGCAGCCCAGGCAATCCGCGAGCGGCCTTGTTCGGCCAAACTACGATCTTTAACGTCGCCGCGCGTCTGCGCGGCCTCTTCCAAAAGCGGCAAATCAAACTCCTAGTGTGTGGGCTTCAGCGGAGAATTAGGCTGAAGTTGTGGACCCGTACTATTCGTGCCGGAGGCCCGGCGACCCCGCCAGATAAAGATCGCAGGGTGGAAACTCTTAACACGTATTTGAGCGCGCTTGCCTCCGAGCAGCCGACCCCCGGCGGAGGCAGCGCCGCAATGGTTGCCGGAGCGGCTGGCGCGGCCCTGGTCGCAATGGTCATGCGGATATGCGCGGCAAACCCCAAGTACTCCGCGCAGCGTGCTGCCGCGCTCGACCTAGCCGGTCGGGCAGACCATTTACGAGAAGCCTTTAGCGCCGGCCGGCTTATAGACGAAGGCGCGTTTGAATCGGTGGTAGCGGCGCAGTCACTTCCGAAAGGAACCGACGATCAGAAGGCCGCGCGCTCAGAAGCGCTAGAGGCTGCGCTTACAGCCGCGGCAACCGAGCCGCTCCGCGGGATGGAGCGAGCAATTGGCCTTCTGCACGTCACGACCGAGGCGCTCAATATCCGCAATCCTCACTTAGTTAGCGACCTCGGATGTGCCGGAGAGCTCGCGATCGCCGCGCTGAATGCGTGTGCCTACAACGTGCGCGTCAACCATCGATATATGAAGAAGCGACCGACGATCGACTCCCAAGCGGAATCGGCGGCGCAGCACGAGCTCGAGAGTGAAGCCCTGATTGCAGCAATTCGAGGGTCGGTAGCGGGCGAGCTAGCCCGCTGACTATTGCGCTACGCGCAATCCAGCAGTTTTAGAAACGGCGCGATGTCGGCCGGTTCGACATCCATGCCGACGCCACGCTTGTTGTAGCGAATATCGTGAAAATCGGAGCCGGCGCTCATGACCAAGTTATACCGCTTAGCTTTGTCGCGAAAATACTGCACTTGGCCGCGCTCGTGCGTCGGATAAAACACCTCTAACCCGCGCAGCCCGGCGGCAGCAAACTCGTCGATGAGATCGTAATCCTTGAGCCGCCCCGGATGCGCCAGCACCGGTATTCCGCCAACGGCGCAGATGAGATCGATTGCCCGGTGCGGCGTGATGTGATGCGCCGGAACGTATCCGGGTTTACCGCGGATCAGCAGCTCGCGAAAGGCTGACTGGATGTCGCTGACATGCCCACCGGCAATCAGGGCCTTGCCGACATGCGGCCGGCCCAGTGCTTTTCCGCCCTGAGCTTGCGCCTCGACCAGTTCCATTGTGATCGGATAGCCTGCGTTCTGAAGCTGTTCCACCATTTTCCCGACGCGAATTCGCCGCTCATCGCGGTTCTTCGCGAGCACCTCGCTCAATGCTGATTCGCCGAGCGGCAGACCAAAGCCGAGCACATGAACTTCGCTATCATGATACGTGGTGTTGATCTCGATTCCGGTTACAATAGTGGTGTTTGGCGGCGGATCGAAATTGCCGTATGCGTCAAGCGTGTCGTGGTCGGTGATCGAGAATATCGAAACACCGCGGGCTCGCATCGCTGCGCTAAGCTCGGAGGGCGTGAGCGATCCATCGCTCTTTAGTGTATGGCAGTGGAAATCGACGATCATGCCTTCGCTCTTCGCCTACGCGTTCGCCGAAGGCGACGCTGCGGATTCACCGCCGGTGGATCCCTCAGGATGACTCTTGGCGACGTGAAGCGAGATGCCGGTGCGGCTGGTGCCTTCTATTGCGACATCGATAAACGACGGGACGCAGACTAAGTCGACGTGACTTCCCTTTAGATATGCCCGCGCGATCGCGATCGCTTTCACGGCTTGATTGATCGCGCCGGCGCCGACGGCTTGAAGCTCGGCTTGCTCGCGATCGCGCATAACCGCAGCCAGCGCTCCGGCGACCGCATTTGGATTGCTCTTCGCAGAGACTTTCAGAATGTTCGTTAGGATGTGCTCGTCGGGCGGATGCTCGATCATGCTATTCCCCGCGTGAAGATTCGTTTGATGTCCGACGCCCGTCCGGTCTGCGGATCGACGCCGATCACGGCTGCGCAAAATTGCTTGGTTCCGGTTTTCTGAACGCTAAATCGTTCCGAGAGTCCGATTGTGAAGCGATCGAGAACGGTGGCCTGCTCCATTCCGATCACCCCGTCGCTCGGCCCGGTCATGCCGACATCGGTAAGATAGGCCGTGCCGCCGGCAAGTATCTGCTCATCTGCGGTCTGCACATGTGTGTGGGTTCCATAGATCGCCGAGATTCGGCCGTCCAAAAAGCGCCCCAACGCGACCTTCTCCGAGGTTGCCTCGGCATGAATATCGACGATGATGACCTTGGTTTCGTGACGCAGCGACTCCACCAAATCGTCCACGACCCGGAACGGATCATCGACCGGCGGCATGAAGGTCCTACCCATAATATTGACGATCGCAACGCTCACGCCGTTCACGCGCACCGTCCCCGAACCTCGTCCGGGCACACCCGGCGCGTAGTTTGCCGGCCGAATGACGCGGTCGCTTTCATCTAAGTACTTCTTGAAGTCGCGCTTGTCGAAGATGTGGTTTCCGCTGGTGATAAAGTCTACCCCGGTTGCGAACATCTCTTCGGCGGTCTGCGCGGTCAATCCGAACCCACCCGCGGCATTTTCTCCGTTAGCAATGCAGAGATCGATGTGATGCTGCTCGCGAGCCAGCGGGAGGCAGCGTTTGAGCGTGTCCCGACCGGGCGACCCGACGACATCGCCGATCACCAGGATGTTCAGTAGGGTGGCTATGAGCGCGAAGCCTTGGCTTTCTTCTGCCCCTTAAGAAAATACACGAGCACACGCTTCTCTTCGCGAAAGCCGACCAGACTCTTGGACTGATGCGGGTCGCGAAGTGATTCGACCGCGTACTCCACCATCTCGTCCTGCGCGGCCGGATCGTCGTCCAGCTGCTCGTCCGGAACCGGGTTACGAACCAGCGCATCACCAAATTGCTGGGAGAACAATCCGGCAAGCATCAGCAATTCATCTTTTGAGAACGTTTCCAGATCGCGGGTGAGGTGAACGAACGTCATCGTCTTGTCGGTCTCGAACTCGACACCGATCTGGGTGGGACGCTCGCCGATCAATTCCAGCAGCCCCTCAACATGCTCTTCAACCGCGCTCGTTACTCGCCGCTGGCTTGCGCGATCGAGTCTGCCGGACAGAACCAGGCTGAAGCGGAGGGTCCCCTCGCCCGGCATCGATCGAACCGACGCGATCTCCGGAAATCGCACCAGCAATGCATAGATCAGGTTGATCGTATCGGCATTTTCAACGGGTGACCGGGAGCTCATGGCGGTTGCGTACCTTTTCTTGGCGGCGGGTGATGGTCGGCGGGGTCCTTCCTATTGGACGCCCGTAGAGCGGGACCCCTTGTCCCTCTATCGAAATCCAACCCGAATGAAAGCCCGGGAGTTTCCGGGCGCCCTGGCCCTGGGACTGCCGGTCGCGCTGCTCGCTCACGTGGCAGCGTTCGGTACAGAACATTCCCTCGGCGGCGCCTACCATCAAGCCCTATCGGTGACCGCCGCCTTGATTTCAATCGGCGTCGTCCTGGCGCTGATGGCGATGGCCTGCTCATCGGCCCAAGCGACCCAAACCGGCTCGGTCCTGGCAGCGCGACTCTTTGCACTTCTTCCCGGAACCGCGCCTCTGAGCGCAGCCGCAGTCGGTTGGTTCTGCCTGATCGAAAGTGTCGAGCCGCAGCATCGCCCCGCGCCGCTTCTGACCGGGGCGGCTCTGGTGCTGGCGGCGCTTTTGATCGGCATGATCGCTCGTGGCCTCACCACCCTGCTGGCCGAGATCACGATCTCGATCCTCTCGCTCGATTTTTCGCCCCGGGTTCCGGTTTTCGCCACTCAGCCCATCGGCCGCGCACCCCATGCACTCAGCCCGGCCGTTCGCCGGCGGCTCTATTCGCGTCCTCCGCCCCGCATCGCTTAACGCCCAGACTCTCATCTACTCACGCTTTCGGCTCATGCGCCGGCGCGTTCGCGTTAAGGGATTACCAAATTGCGAATTTTATCTGCGGCACTGTTTGCCGTCTTTCTTAGTGTGTTTGCGTTGCCGACCTCAGCGGCAACCACCGGTGTCGTTCGCGGCATGGTTACCGTACACGGCGTCCCAACCGCAGGCGTCTCGCTGACTCTGGTCGGTCAAGGAACGCTCCTGAAAACAACTTCCGGGGCGGCCGGATCATATATCTTCTCGCAAGTTCCATTCGGGCACTATCGCGTGAGCGCGCACAGCGCCGGCGTGAACGATGTGTCTATTGAACTCGAGGTCGCCAGCGACTCGATCTCAGACATCAATTTCGCGCTCGGCGAGTTGAAGACGATCGCCACCACGCAAGTGACCGCGCGCGCAGGCGCGAGCGGCACACCGGTATCGCAGAACTCGCTGGGACGCCGGCAGATTGCGGCGCTTCCAACCAACGACAGCCTGAATCGCATTGTGCAAACGGTGCCGGGAATCGTGCGCTTCTCGTACGACGAGCCGGTCGCGCACGGTTTTCACGGGCTCACGTATG
>JALYVT010000134.1 GCA_030853105.1 Vulcanimicrobiota bacterium | reverse complement strand
CTCGTACATCTCGGTAGCCGTGCTGTTGGCGGGGCGGGATTAGTCTTCACCGAAGCAACTGCCGTAAGCGCGGCCGGTCGCATCTCGCCCGGCGACCTCGGTATTTATCACGACGCGCACATCGACAGACTGCGGGAGATCACCCGATTCATTCACGAGCACGGCGCGGTTGCGGGTATTCAACTCGCGCACGCCGGTTTCAAAGCGAGTACCTCGCCGCCGTGGGCGGGCGGCAATCCGCTCACCGTCGACCAGGGCGGCTGGCGTCCGATCTATTCTTCCGGCGCAGCGCCCTTCAAAGATGGTTGGATCGTCCCCCATGCACTCACACCGGCAGAGATATCCGTGGTAATTGCGGAGTTTGTGCGTGCCGCGGAACGGGCTATCGAGGCCGGATTCGGGGTGATTGAAATCCACGCCGCGCACGGCTATCTGCTGCATGAGTTCCTGTCTCCGATCAGCAACCGCCGAACCGATTCGTACGGCGGTTCGTTTGAGAACCGCATACAAATGCTCTGCGATCTCGTGAAGGCCATGCGCTTAACGATTCCGCAAGTGATGCCACTGATCGTGCGCATCTCGGCAACCGATTGGATCGAGGGCGGTTGGACAGGCGAAGATTCGGTGAAGCTTGCGCGCATTTTGAAGACGCTCGGCGTCGATCTTATTGACTGCTCGTCCGGCGGCATCTCGCCGGCCGCAAAGATTCCGCTCGCACCCGGCTACCAAGTTCCGTTCGCGCGCGCGGTACGCACTGAAGCGGCTATCTCAACCGGTGCGGTCGGGCTCATCACGCAAGCTCATCAAGCGCAAGAGATCATTTCAAGCGGTGCTGCCGATATTGTGCTCCTTGCGCGCGAGCTATTGCGTCAACCGTACTGGCCGCTCCTCGCCGCCGCTGAACTGCGCCAAACCATCACCTGGCCGCAACAGTACGAACGCGCGAAACCGGCGTGACTAGGAACATTTGCAGTTTGATGTGTCACCGAATGCGCGCTGCTACTGGCGGAGCGGCTCCGGGAAAAGCTGCGCTTCGATCTCGCTGAAGCGGTCGAAGGGCGTGAATGGTTCACGCAGAGCGATCAGATGGCGTTCGAGGGAACGGCCCCGCTTGGCAAAGCGAATATCGGCGGCCAGGGCCGCATCGAAGTCCGAATAACCGTCACCGATGTAAGCCACGGTGTTGCCGATGTGCTGGGCGAATTTCACGGCGCGAGCTTTATCGTGGCCATTATCCGAGCCGTCGCGAAAGTTCATCTGCCAGCCCGTAGAGTCGGGTGTGACTCCGTTTGCCAGAAGTGCAATTCGGTAGAGTCCGTTGCGCTCGAATGCCCGCTCGATGAGCGGGCCGATGCCGGAGCTAAGGACCGTAAGCGCGACTCGATCTTGCGCGCAACGTTTCACAAAGCGCGCAAAAGTTGTATCGAAGGTTGTCGCGCCGGCTAATAGTTCATCGGCTTCGCTTAGACTGCAACGAATCAAGGCCGCCTGCGCGGCGAGCACTTCGCGCAGCGACATCGTACGCGAGTGAAGGTGCCTTTCAAGCCGCTCCCATTCGTCCAGATCGGCGCTCTCGCGCACCAGCACGTCGAAGGTGTCGAGGTCGGTGATCGTGCCGTCGTAATCAACGAAAACCGCGAGAGGCCCGCGCGACGCGCGAGCCTCCTTTGGGTTCGTTAACTCGACTTCTTGCGACGCGTCGTTGATTTTGCCGGACTCGCTTTCCTGACCGCCGGTTTAGCCGCGGCCGTTTTGGGCTTCGGTTTTTTGGCCGCAGGCTTTACCGTCGGTTCGGCTTTCCCACGCGCTGCCCGCTTAGGCTTCTCGGGAACGCTCGCAACCGCGGGCGCGGTTTTTTTGCGCGCAACGCGTTTGGGTTTCTCGTCGGGCGCCGGGCTTGGAAGCGCCGCGATCTTGGATGGTTCGAGCGAGCCGCCACGCTTCGGCGTCTCGACGATCGGACGGGGGCGGCGTGCCGGCTTGGTGACTTGCGTCGGCTCTTCAGGAACACGCATGTGCGGCGGCGGCGCTTCGACTGCCGGCGGCTGCGCTTTGCGATTCCACGGCGCAATCGCGCGCGAGGGTTCACGCGGTGCGGTTCGGCCGGTGGGCTCGGCATTGCCGTTGGCCGCAACCGAGAAGATGTGCCGATCCGGCACTGCCTCCTGCACCGGCGGAGTTACGGCGTTCGGCGGAGTGAGCGGGCCATTCGAAATCGGCTGCGCACCATCTTGTTCGCGGCCGCGACCCCCGCGCCCGCGACGACGCCGACGTTTGCGGTGACCGTCCCCCGTTGGCGCTCCGTGCTGCGGCTCGGCCTCTTGCATCTGCGCATCTTCAGCCTCGTCGTCGGCCTCATCACCGGCGTCGATCTGCGCTTGAGCGCTCTGCTCGGTGATTCCAACTTCAAGAGTCTGCTCGCCGCCGCGTCCGCCGCGACGACGCCGACGACGCCGGCGTTTGCGATGGCCGCCCTCGCCATCTTCCGATTTTGGCTGCGCCGCGCCGACGACGATTGCGTCGGCGGTCTTTTCGGCTTTCACTTCGGCTTTGAGCGCGCGATCTTCAGCTTCTTCTTGTTCGGTAACCGTTGTGATGCCGATCGGCGGACGCGAACTTCCGAACTTCGCTGCTTCTTGGGCGAGTTCTTTAAGTTGCGCTTTTTGCTCTTGCTCGGTAAGCGGGGCTTTGCGGCCGCCGCGACGCCGACGTTTCTTCTTGCCTTCACCGGCTTCGCTCGCGACCTGACCAAGCAGCTCCGCAAGTACGCCGTCGTCATCAATATCGATAACTTTGATGCGGGCGGTTTGACCCGCGCTGTTCGCGGCGTTTTCAACTTCGATAATCCGATTGCCGATGACCGCTGCGGCGGAGGTTGCATTCGGCAGACGACCGTTCAAAAGATCGACTTCGTGTTCGTCCCCGACACGCAGCTTGCCGTCTTCCTGCATTCCATCCGGCAAAACACGCACGCGGACACGCTCGGGATGCAGCATTGGATCGACGCGCACGTGAATGGGTACATCGAGTTGCTTGCCCAGCGCCTCGCGCTCTTCTTCGTACCAAAAGTCCATCTGTGCCGCGACACTCGGTGCGGTCTCGACCAGTACCGGATGGTTGTGTTCACCGTTTTGCGCGCCTTCAACGCGAACTTTTCGCAGCGCTTCGATCGCCATCGTCTGCGAACTGAGCACAGTTCCCAGTCCTGCGCATGTCGGACACGAGCCGCGCAACTGGGCACTGAGGTCTTTCCCGACGCGCTTACGCGTGAACTCAAGCAGCCCGAGCGCGCTAAACGACTGAATCGTTGCGCGGGTACGGTCGAGCCGCAGTCCGTTCTCCAGCGTCGCAATAACCTTGCTGCGCGAACCTTCGGTGTTCATGTCGATGAAGTCGCAGACGATGATTCCGCCGATGTCACGCAAGCGAACCTGGCGCGCAATCTCGGCGGCGGCCTCGATATTGGTTTTGACGATCGTGTCTTCGAGATTTTTTCCGCCGGTGAACTTACCGCTGTTGACATCGATAACCGTCAGCGCTTCGGTGGTTTCGATGACGATCGAACCGCCGGAGGGCAAGTTGATTTTCGGCCGCATGAGCTTGGCAAGTTCTTCGTCGATCTTGTAATCTTTGAAGAGCGAGCGCCCGCTGTTGTAATGCTCGACGCGATCGAGGTACTGCGGCCCGAGCAGCTGCAAGAAGTCACGGATTTTTTTGTACTCGTCTTCGCTATCAATCAGCACCTTGTCGATATCCGGCGTGATAAAATCGCGCGCGGCTTTGTAGACGAGGTTCATGTCTTTATGCAGCAACGCGGGTGAAGATGCGCGCTTGAACGTTTCAAGAATGCCGTGCCACATCCGAATCAGCACACCGAGATCGGCAATCAATTCGGCTTCGCTGACGTTTGCGGCTGCGGTGCGCACGACGGTCGCCATCCCCTCGGGGCGAATCCGTTTCATCACCGCTTTAAGCCGATTGCGCTCGTCGGCCGACTCGATCTTACGCGAGACGCCGCTGTATTTTCCGGTCGGCATCAGCACCAGGTATCGCCCTGGAAGCGAGATGTTCGTACTGATTCGCGCGCCTTTGAGACCGCGTGGTTCCTTGACGATCTGCGCGAGCACGTCGTCGCCGCGATTGACCTTCTCGCCGATCGAGTAGCCGGAGCGGCCCTGGGTGATCTCGACTTCGCCGATATTCAGCGGGGTCTTATTGATGTCATCAACGTACAGAAACGCGTTGCGGCCGAGGCCGATATCGACGAAACTCGCTCCCATGCCGGGCAGCACGTTCTGGACCTTCCCTTTGTAAATGGAACCAATGACTTTTTCTTCGCGCTCGACGTAGATCTCCGAGAGCTGGCCATCTTCGAGAATTGCGACCCGGTTCTCCCAGGGATCGCTTGAGATAAGAATCTCCGTAGACAAATGTGTACCTAAGCCTTTGCAGGTCGAGGGCCGGCGCGCACTTTCGAACTCCTCCGCGACGGCGACCCTGACGCCTTCGAGCGGGTACTCTAGCGAACTCAGCGCTCTTACAAAAAAATTTCGCAACCGGTCAGGATCCCACGTTTTCCACGAAGGGATCGACTTCCGGACGTAGCCAGGTTCCCGCCTGTGCCCAGGCTGACCTTCAGAATGCCGGCCGTAACTCAGAGTCCAGTATTCGGCCGTGGGGCGGTCTCGCAGCTGCTGCTTCCGACCGATGCGATGTGGCGCGCGGCGGTATTTCGGCTGGAGCCGGTCGCGGCAATTGCCGCCATGAGCGGCACCTCGCACGGCTGGCCCGGGCCGTTTTTCGTTAGCGCGCCGCCGCCGCTCGCAATGGTCGTCTGGACGTTCGGCTGGATAGCGCTCTTCTACATCATCGCGATGCGCAGCTTCGCACTACGCGATCTATGAACTCTCACCGGTTTCTTGTTTCATCTCGCGGCTGCAGCTCGAGTGGTCGCACCGACAGATATCTTGGCGCGGCTCCGCCGGCGTGTTCTTGCAATAATCGCTGCACGCATCTCCGGTCATATCGACCCGGCAAACGCAGGCAAGGTTCTGACATCGGTTTTCCATAGCTACACTCTACCCACAAATTAGCCCGGATTACCTAGTGGGGTTCACAGGTTGCACGGCTTGTACGCGAGCGTGTCGAAAGGCCTACGCATGACCAAACAGGCGCGCTTTAGAACGATCAGCCTCGCTACCGCAGTCTTTTTGGCCGCAGCCGTTAGCATAGCCATCAGCAAGCCGGGTCAGCAGCCGGGAAGTTCAACTCGAAGCATCGTCGGCGCTGCGATACGGCCGGCGATGCTAAAATACAATATCCCCGGTATGGCCGTCGGCGTTACAGACGGGGGACGGTCCCTCGTGATCAACTACGGTATCGCTTCGACGAAAACGGGTCGGCCCGTCACCGACGATACACTGTTCGAACTCGGTTCCGTAAGCAAGACGCTTACCGCTACGCTTGCGTCCTATGCGCAGGTTCAGGGCTACCTTTCGCTCTCAGACCGAACGAGCAAGTATTTGCCGGCTCTACGATATAGCAAGTTCGGCGATGTAGCTCTGCTTGATTTAGGGACGCATACTCCCGGCGGGCTCCCATTGCAGGTTCCGGAGGGCATCCGCACCGACAACCAATTGATGCAGTATTTCAAAAAGTGGCGCCCGACTTATGCGCCGCAAACATATCGGACGTACTCCAATGTCGGTATCGGAACGCTCGGCCTAATAACGGCAAAGAGCATGGGTGGGGATTTTACCGCGCTGATGGAGCAACGCCTATTTCCGGCGCTCGGCATGAAGAACAGCTACATCAACGTCCCAATGGCCAAAATGGCTGACTACGCATGGGGCTACACGCGCGGCGATGCGCCGATTCGAATGACAACTGGGGAGTTGTGGCCCGAGGCCTACGGCGTCAGGACAACCGCCGCAGATATGCTTCGATTCGTGAAGGCAAACATGCATTCGCTCAACCTGGGCGCGAATCTGCAACGTGCGATTACCAATACGCACACGGGGTACTTCAATGCAAGCGGGATGACCCAGGACCTGATTTGGGAGCAATATCCGTATCCGGCCGCGCTCAAGACCCTGCTGACAGGGAACTCGCCCGCGATGATTTTTAATCCGACCCGGGTTTCGAAAATAGTACCGCCTCAGAGACCCCGAGAAGATGTCTGGATAAATAAGACCGGCTCAACCAATGGTTTCGGAGCGTATGTCGCATTTATTCCAGCCAAGCACCTGGGGATCGTTATCCTCGCTAATAAAAACTTCCCGATCAGCGAACGAGTAACGATCGCGTACAAGATTCTCACATCACTTGCGAACGGCGCGCGATAACCAATCGATTATCGTTACGCGTTGCCTAGGAACTCGCGGTCTTTTTGGCTGTAGATGTTCAGCAACACGCCGATCGCCGCGAAGTTGGTGAGGATTGCGGAGCCGCCGTACGACATGAACGGCAGTGGAATGCCGGTGATCGGCATAATTCCGATGGTCATGCCGATGTTGACTAAGATGTGAAAGGTCAGCATCGCGACGATGCCGGTCGCGAGCAGAAAACCGAACCGATCGCGCGCCGCCAGCAT
>JALYVT010000133.1 GCA_030853105.1 Vulcanimicrobiota bacterium | reverse complement strand
GGCTTAAGCAATAAACGGTTCTATGACAAGTTTGTGCCGATAGCCGATCGGCTGTTTGCGGAGCACCTGCGCGAGCTAGAAGAAGAAGGGTCGATCTAATGAGAAAAAATTGGGGCGCATTGCGCGCAAAAATGTCGCCGGAACGTCAGGCGGCGAATAGAGCCGCAACACAACAGATGCTTGCACAGTTGCCTCTGCACGAAATTCGCAGAGCGCGCAAGCTCTCGCAGCAAACGCTCGCCAAGTCTATGGGCCGTTCTCAACCGGAGATATCAAATCTTGAGCATCGCACTGATACGTACGTCAGCACGTTGCGCAGCTATATTGAAGCAATGGGCGGAAGCTTAGATATTGTCGCCCACTTCCGCGATGGGGACTACCGGATTACCCAATTCGGTGACATCGGCGACGACGACTTGATCGAGGCTTAGCTCTCCGGGCGGGAACGGTGCTTTTGAATTACTCGCTACTCCGACAATGAGAGAGACAAGCTCGCTACGATCTTTGGCTTAGAGGGAAGTACTTAGTTCCACATTGGAGGGATTCGTGCTATCTCAGCGATCTTCTTTGATCGCTTCGACGTCGATGATGATGTCGATCTCGCGACCAACCACGATGCCGCCGTTGACTAATTCGCTGTTCCAATCGACGCCGAAATCGTAGCGATCGATACGCGCGTGCGCCGTGAAACCTGCGCGTGCCTTTGGGCCCTTGTCGGCGCCGTCTTCCCACCACGGTGTTTGCCACGTTCCGAGATAGCGCACGTCGAGCGTTACGGGTCGAGTCACACCTTTTATCGTCAGTTCCCCGGTAACCGCGTAGTCGAACGGACCGATTTGCGTGGTTCCCGTGCTCTTGAAATGAATCTCCGGAAAGCGTTCACAGTGTAGGAAATCCTTGCTGCGAAGATGCTCGTCACGTGCATTCTCACCGGTCCAACACGTTGTTGCATCGATCGATGTCTCCACGCTAAACTGCGCGGGAGAATCCGGATCGAACTCAAGTTGGCCGCGAATATTCTTGAAAGCGCCTCGCACCCACGTCACCATCATGTGCCGAGCGCGAAATTCCGCTGCGCTATGCCCCGGCTCAAATGTCCATCTCATCACCTATCCCTCCCTCTCACGATCGTAACGTTGATCCGATATGCGTGCGAGGGCAGGGCCTTTCGCATAACCGCACGTTCATCCCGCCGTCACACTGCAAGGCTTCAACTGGGGTTCTCCGTATGAAGGAGCGGTTCGACGCTAAATTGGCGTTTTCCACCGTTGCCCGCGCTGCTCGCTCCTCCCGCCGGCCTCGTTTCGCCCGGGGATGCAGGTTTTGGAGTCGGTGGGCGCCGGCTTCCCACTTCTTGCATTCATCTGGTGAATGCGGGTTACGACCGATCGCGTCTAAATCATTGCGATCCATTTTTTGAGAATCTCGTCGTCTTGTTTCATTTGATCGAGAATAAAATTGCGGGTGTCATTGTATTCGCGGGTCATCTCGGCACGTTCTTGAGTGCGAAAATCGTAGGCATCCCGCTGTGCCTGAAGTTCGAGCTGTTGCTGCGTCTGCATAATCTGCTCGCGATCGAAAACCTCTTGCAAGTGCAGTGAGACATCGTCCTTAACGTCAACCAGCGGTGCGGCGGCTTCGACCTCAGCCGGTTTGCCGGCAGGACGCGCGGCCGGGGCCGTGCGCCCTGCGCGAGCGAGCGGTGATATTCCCATTACTCGGTGATAGACTCGATGAATTTTTTGGTAATCGCGTTGTCGGCTTTGCGCTGAGCCATCTGCACATCACGTAGCGAGTTTACCTCGCGCATTTGTTCTGATTTCTGATCCATCATTTCGTCAAATGCGGTCGAGGTGTTTTGCATGTTCTCTTGGTGGAATATTTGCTGCGCGTAGTTTTGCACTTGGAACTGCTCCTGTAACCCGTTGAGCGCGTTCATCTCGGCATTTCCGGCGCCGCCGGAAAGTGAGCCGCCGCTGCCGCCGCCGAATAGTCCGCCGACCATCGACGCGCCTTCTAAAATTGGACCGAGCGCGGAAAGAAATCCCATATCATACTCCTTCTGTGTTGTCGGCAGCGTCATCCGGATCGATGATCGACGCGACGTTGTATGTACTATCACGCGAATGCCCGGAGGCATCAAGCCCCGCTAGGTCTCGATAGGTGTGCGGGGTTGTTGACTGCGTGGCAGACTGTGGTTGCGCGCATTGCGCAAACGATGACAACTGGTTAATCTGCGAGGTTGCCGAGCCGATCTCGGCGATCAATTGGTCGAGCAGGCTGGTGTCGTCGTTGGATGTGGGCGGTGGGGATGAGGCGGCCTGTGAACCGCCGAGCGCCGAGTAGTGACGCATGACCGAATCGGCGTAGCCGAGCGTTTTCCCGTCAGCCCACTTGGTCGCCGTACCCTGTGCATTTGGCGATCCAGCGTTGTAAGCCGAAAGTGCTTTGTGAATATCGCCGCCATTCTGCGTAAGCAGCCCGGAGATCATCTTGGCAGCGTAATTCGCGTTTTGCTGCGGGTTCATCGCACCGGCGGTTTTGGCGAAACCGTGCCAGCGGTCGTCAATTTGGAAGATGCCGTGGCCGTGGCCCCCGTCGCCGACGATGTTGCGCCCGGAGTTAGAGCCTGGTCCGCCGGTCTCTTGCGCCGCCACCGCCGCAAGCAACTTGGGATCGAGCCCGTACTTTCCGGCAGCGACCGCGATTTGGTCGGCGTAGCCGACACCTGCCCGGCTTAGATTGCGAGCGGCTGCGCTCGCGATGTCGATCGTACTCATCAGAACCTCCGCGCTCCCTTCACGCTGAGGGCGTCAGGCGGCAAGAGGGGTAGCGTGATGACGCAGGAGAGCGTTTACAGCGTGTGATACAATCTCAGCCGTCGGATCGGCCGGCATCAGATTTCATCGGGCCATTAGCTCAGTTGGTTAGAGCGCATGCTTGATAAGCATGAGGTCCCTGGTTCGAGACCAGGATGGCCCACCAATTTCGAAAGCCCGATACTACGCGGCGCAGCGTTTGTTAGGGACGGCGTCGATTTGCGATTGGCCTTCCTATTCTCCCAAGCCTAGGCTTGTGGCAACTTGTTGTAAGCGCTTGTCGCGCGTCCATAATGTCGATCCCGGAGTTAATTGCGTCGAAGCCAACAGATGGGCATCGACGTACCCGATTCCGCTGCCGGGGAGGCCGACTTGGTCGATGAAATGGAGGAGCTCGGAGTCTGAGGCGACCGGTGCCCTAGGTAGATCGCGCAGATCGCTCAAAAGAGCTTGCCGTTGTTTCAAACTTCCAAGTGCCAACTCGCCGATCACGAACGGATGCATCAGTACGTTTTCGGCGCGCAGTAAACGCGAAAGCGTTTCGTCGCCGAGTCGCAGATGATCGATCCAGACCGAGGTATCAATCAGGATCATGCCGAGCCGGGGCGACGACGTGATATCTGGGTCAGCCCGGGTTCAGTCCCACCCAACCGCGCCAGCCGCCGCGCACTCTCCCTCTCGATGAGCGCTTTAAGTGCTTCCCGGACGAGCGCCGACTTTTCTTTCAAGCCGGTAAATTCACGTGCCTTAGCCATGAGTTCGTCGTCGAGAGCGATAGTTGTGCGCATGGCCCGTCTCCTTTAGGCACAATAATAGCATCATTTGATGCAAAAAACTAATATCTGCGCTTGATGTTTGTCGCTTTTGCGGGAAACCGGACATCTCTACTTTGCTCCTACAGAGCGACAGGGGCGTTTGACAACCGCCGGCTGGGGCTCTACAATAAGGCGGTTTCGAGGGGTTCCCTGCGTGGGGAACCCTGCTCTATGTTATGGCTACTTCACACTTACTTGATATCGGACCGCTCCTGACCGGAGGCCGGCAATCGCTGCGGGTCGATCAGGCCGTGCCGCTGGAGCCCTTTGAGGGGATCACGTTTGCGGCCCCGGCGCATGTTCGTCTGGAGATCAAGCGCGTCGACCGGCTCCTGGGCATCGCCGGGGAGGTGGAAGTCGAGGCCAGCGGAGAGTGCAGTCGCTGTTTGACCGCGGTCACCATGCCTATGCGCGTTGACGTCGAAGAGCAACTCGAAGCGTCGGTGCCGTCTAAGGACGACCCGTTCTCCGAGAGCAACGTGCTCAGCGGCGATCGGCTCGATGTGGCGGATCTGGCAAAACAAGTCGTTTGCAGCGCCGTACCCCTGCGGGTTCTGTGCGGCGAGAACTGTCGCGGTCTCTGCGGAGTCTGCGGTCAAAACTACAACACGGGAGCTTGCTCCTGTACGGGAGATACTAGTGGCCAACCTTAAGTGGAAAACGCCGCGTTCGAAGACGCGCAGCCGCCGAGCGGCGAATTGGAAGCTCAACCCGGTGACGACGGTCGAATGTCCGCAGTGTCACGCCCCCAAGCGCCCGCATTTTATGTGCGAAGCATGCGGTACCTACGACGGACGAACGGTCATTGCGCTGAAAGATGATCACGCCGGCCATCAGCACGGCTAGCCGTTGCTTTCAACCGGGGTAAAAATCAGCGGAGTCGGCCATTATGCTCCGGCCGGCATTCTCAGCAACGCGGATCTTGAGAAGACGCTGGACACGAGTGATGAATGGATCACATCGCGAACCGGGATGAAACGCCGCCACGTTGCGGCGCCCGATGAGGTGACGAGTGATCTCGCGATCGCAGCTGCGCGCATGGCGCTCAGCGCTGCTTCTCTGACCCCGGATCAGATCGACTGTTTCATCGTCGCAACCGTTACACCCGATTATCCATTCCCGGCGACGGCGTGCATTGTCGCTGCGAAGCTCGGCGCTAAAGATACCGCTGCGTTCGATATTGAGATAGCTTGCAGCGGTTTTATCTACGGCTTGACAGTTGGCAGTAGTTTGATTCGCTCCGGCGTCTACCGGCGCATCATGCTCATCGGCGCAGAAACCCTCACAAAAATCGTTAACAAAAACGATCGAAATACCGCTGTACTGTTTGGGGACGGCGCCGGGGCGGTCATTTTGGAGGCCTCTGAGATAGACTGCTTTCTTTCGAGCGAGCTCGGCACCGACGGCAACTCGCCCGAACTTCTGCTGGTGAAGGCCGGCGGCAGCCGCAATCCGCTGAATGCGGAGCGCATGGAGCGCGGCGAACAATACATGCACATGGAGGGCCGCGAAGTCTTCAAATTTGCAGTTACCAAGATGATCGATGCAACCGAGAAGGCACTCGCAAAAGCCGATCTGAAACATTCTGACCTCGCGCATTTGATTCCGCACCAAGCCAACAAACGCATTATTGACGCAGCCGCCAAACATCTCGACATGGCACCTGAAAAAGTCGTCTGCAATATTCACGAGTATGGAAACACTTCAGCCGCCTCGATTCCGATAGCGCTCTCCGAAGCGGTCGGCGCAGGCCGCATTAAGCCGGGCGATGTGATTGTCTTCGTCGCGTTCGGCGGCGGGCTGTCGTGGGGCGCGGTTACCTGGCGGTGGGCGGCATGAACGCAGGCGTCGGCGTGATCTTTCCGGGACAGGGCTCTCAGAATGTCGGGATGGGTGCTGATATCGCTCGCCGCAGCCCGCAGGCAGCCTCAATTTTTGATCGCGCTGCGGCTGTGCTCGGCTACGATCTGCTTGCACTGCAGTCCAGTGGGCCCGAGGAGAAGCTGCGCGAAACGCAATTTAGTCAACCCGCTATTTTCGTTACCAACATCGCTATCTATGAAGCGGTCGGCGATAGTCTGCAGCCGGTCGTCAGCGCCGGTCATTCGTTCGGCGAGATTTGCAGCTTGACGATTGCGGGTTCGCTTGAGTTTGAAGATGCACTGCGGATTGTTGACGAACGCGGGAAGGCAATGCAGTCGGCTGCCGATCGCGCACCGGGTGGAATGTCGGCGGTTTTGGGGTTGGATGCCGAGCGAATTCGCGAAGTCGTTGCGCGCGTTCGGGAAGAGAAGCATACTCGTCTGCAGCTCGCAAATTTTAATTCGCCCACGCAGATCGTTATCAGCGGGGATTTAGCCGGCGTTCAGGCGGCCGGCGAAGCGATGCTGGAGGCCGGCGCCAAACGGGTCGTGCCGCTCAACGTTTCTGGTGCGTGGCATAGTGCTTTAATGGAGCCGGCTATCGAGCGATTCAAGCGGATTGTCGACGCCGCGACGTTCCAACTACCGCAATTCACGGTCATTTCGAATGTCGACGCCCAGCCGTATGAGTCTGTGGATTCGATTAAACGCAATCTCGTTCGCTCGATCACCGATGAAGTGCGCTGGCATGAAACCGCGCAGCGGTTGCTCGAGCATCCGCTCGAAATGGTCATTGAGTTCGGCGCGAACCCCGTATTAGCTCCGCTGATGAAACGGTTGCCGAATGCGCCGAGCGTCATGAACGTAAGCGACTACGCTGGAGTTGAAATGCTTCGAGGAAGACTTGCGAAAGGTGACGGCGTTGAAGTTTGACGGTAAGACGGCGCTGATTACCGGA
The DNA here is from genome assembly GCA_030853105.1 of Vulcanimicrobiota bacterium. Classification (GTDB taxonomy): domain Bacteria; phylum Vulcanimicrobiota; class Vulcanimicrobiia; order Vulcanimicrobiales; family Vulcanimicrobiaceae; genus JALYVT01. The sequence continues at coordinate 144 of JALYVT010000133.1, read as the reverse complement.
GCAAGCCGTGGGATCGGACGCGCGATAGCGATTGATTTTGCGCAGCACGGCGCCGATGTCGCGTTGATCGGACGCGATCGTACGGCATTGGAGGAGACCGCGCGGGCCTGCAAATCGGCGCGCCAGGCGGTTCGCGCGGAAATT
>JALYVT010000014.1 GCA_030853105.1 Vulcanimicrobiota bacterium | reverse complement strand
CACACGATCGCCAGCTGCGGCCCGTCGAAGGCCGGCCACGCGGCGCAATACGCCTCATAGATGACCTCGAAATTTTTTCGCGGCTCGGCTTGCGGATCGCCGACAAACAGCAGATACTCTTGAGACTGCAGCGTGCTGGGTATCGCAAGCGCATCGCCGGGTGTAAATGAGCGTTCGACGCCATGATAAATTGCCGTTATGCGCTCACTAGCAATTTTCAACACCTGCGAGATCTCGCGTTTTCCAAAGCGCGACACCGCAATGCATGCCCGAGCTTCGCGCGCTGAACGAAGGAATGGAGCTTGCTCGTGTTCGCGTTGACGCATATCTTGAGGTGGATAGCGAAATGGGACGACATCATGAATCGTTACGACATTTGGAACGCCGCGACGAGAAAAGACCGTCCGATTTGCCGGATGCCAGACTACATCAATCGATCGGGGTATCCGGCGGGCGTGTGCGAATTGCGGGGTGCCGATTGCGGCGGCTAGGTCAGCGCGTGCTCGCCCCGCAAAAAATCCGGCGGTCAGCAGCGTAAGCGCAATATCGTCACGTGCAGCCAGCCGCCGCAGTACGGCGCGAGCGTATCGCCCGATGCCGCGATGATCGCGGGTAAGATCGCGCGCATCCACCGCGAGCGAAAGAACTGCAGGCATTCCGGTGCAGATTTGTCGGCATCCCGGAGAATCCCGCGGCTGCGGCGAACCCCGCATCGGTGTCAGCTGCGAGCATTGCCGCCCATCTTATCGTCGGCGCGCGTCCCGAGCCGTTTCTGGAGTCGCTGCTTGCGAGCTTAGTCGGAGCCGTCAAGACCGTAATCGTGAACGATAATTCGCCCGGAGAATCCCCTCACGCGGCTTCGTTCGCGAAAAGCTCGTTCGCACGAGAGGGCAGGCTGGTCATCGATCGCCAAGCGTTCGTCGACTTTTCGACGGCCAGAAATCGATGTCTGGCGTTGCACGCGGAGCACGCCTGCGGGTCGTGGGTCGCGTTTGTCGATGCCGATGAAGTTCATGCGGGTGCAATCAAAAGAATCGCCGCCGGGCTCGACGGCCTTCCTCGCGACTATGATGTTGTGGACGGGTACACCTGGCATTTTCTTGCATCGTTCGACTATTACACCTCGATAGAACGCCGGATGATGTTCTTTCGCTACTCGCCGGAGCTAAGATGGGAAGGCAGTGTTCACGAGCAACTGCGCGGGCTGCACGGAAAACGGCTTGCACTTCCATATGTCTATGCTCATTACGGCCACGCCCTATCGGCGCGCCGTCACGCTGAGAAGGGGCGCCATTACTCGGGTTTGGGCGCGTCGGGTGCAGTGCTTGCAGAAACGGAACTCGTCGGCATCGATCCGCGCAGCTACTTCAAACCGGAGTATCCGCGACTGCTGCGCTTTCGGGGTGCGCATCCGCCCGCCGCGCAAACCCAGATCGAACAATTAAAAATAGAAAATCGCGAGGAGTACGCGCTGACTGAAAGCATTGTGAATGAGCTGCGAACGCCCGGGCGAGCGGCGACCAATGCTCTGCGGGGGCTGAATTACGAGCAACGCTGGCGTCTACGGACGCTAAATCCGCCGGCTCGACGTTTAATGCGCGGCGCCGTTCGATGAATATCGAAATTTTCGGCGTCGATGATGCGACGCGACTTCGCCGCGCGATCGACGTGCGCACCGACGTATTTGTTGTCGAGCAGTCGGTTCCGCCGGAGCTTGAAATTGACGAACACGATCGGACCGACCCACAATCCGCTCATGTCATTCTGACGGAAGGCTCGCAGACATTCGCCGCCGGTCGATTCTATCGCAATGAGTTCGGTGATGCGCAGATCGGGCGAATGGCCGTAAGAAAGAGCGCGCGCGGCAGAGGGCTCGGTCGCATGATGTTGGATGCGCTGCTTGAAGAGGCCGGGAGACGCGGCTATTCGCGCGCCACCCTCCACGCCCAGGTTCACGCGCTAGATTTCTACCGAAAGGCCGGATTCACAGAGCGTGGCGATCACTTCGACGACGCCGGAATCGCTCACCAAGAGATGAGCCGGCTAGTCGGCGACCATTGCCATCACGGGTGAGCCGCTGCCTTCGGGTTTGCTGCGTGAGGCCCGCATGAATATCACCAGCGGCGTACTGATGAAGAAGATGATCGCGCACAGACGCAAGAGGTAATCGTACGCGATGACGGTCGAATTGACGCCGACGATCTGGGTGAGCGTCGCAATCGACGCCCCGTGCGTCTGCGTCACACCCGAAGCCAAAGCACTCCAGGCGATGGCAATCTCGCGAGCGAGAAGCGTTGTCAGCACGGCTATTCCGAAACTTCCGCCGAGTTGACGCAGCAGGGTCATCATCCCGGTTGCGCCGGCTAAGTCTTCGCGCGGAATAGCGCCGAGCGTGACCGTTGAGAGCGGTACAAATAAGAACCCGAGGCCGAAGCCCTGCGCGATCCGCGGCCAAAAGATATTTGCGATGCCGCTGGTTTGGTCGAGCCCCCCAAGCCACCACGCGGAGAGACCGAACAGCACCATCCCGAAGCCGACCAAAATCCGTTCATCAATCTTCCCGATGAGTCGTCCGACGATGACCATGCTGATTGCGGTTGCAAACGCGCCCGGCAGCAGGGCAAGTCCCGTGTCCCACGCCGTGAGTCCCATCACGTTTTGAAAGAAGAGCGGAAGGATCAAGCTGGTCCCAAACAGGCCGAAACCAGTGACGATCCCGATGATGCTTCCGACGGTAAAGGTGCGATACTTAAAGACTTTTAGTTCGACCAGCGGATGCTTATCGAAGATCGACTTGAGCACAAACCACAGCGTCGCAACAACCGCGATAATCGAGAGCACCCAGATGGTATTTGAACTGTACCAATCGTCATGCTGGCCGCGTTCGAGAACATATTGAAGCGAAGCCAGGCCGGCGGTGAGCAAACCCAGACCAAGCCAGTCGATTCCGCCCTTCGGCTTTTCGTGCAGGCTCGAGTTCGGAATGAACGCTAACGTCATGAGGAACGCGACAATGCCGATCGGAATATTGATGAGAAAGATCATCGGCCAGCTGCCGTTGTCGACGATGTATCCTCCGAGCAGCGGTCCGATCGCCGGACCAACCATTGCCCCGAGGCCGAAGATCGCCATTGCGTTGCCGCGTTTCTCTTTCGGAAAGGTCTCAAACAGAATCGCCTGGGCGGTCGGCTGCAGCGCGCCGCCGCCGAAACCTTGCAGCACCCGGTAGAAGACCAGCACCCAGATGCTGCGAGCAGTTCCGCAGAGCAGCGATGCGATGGTAAAGATCGCAAGCGCCCCGGCATAAAAATTCTTCCGACCGAAATAGGCGGTCAGCCAGCCATTCAGCGGCATCGTGATGACGCTTGCCAGGATGTAGCCGGTCGCCACCCAGGAGACCTCGTCGATCGAAGCGCCGAGGTTCCCCGCGATGTTGTTGAGTGCGACGTTGACAATCGTTGAATCGATAATCGCCATGATGAGCCCGAGCATCACAGTTAAGGTAATGAGGGCGACAGATCCACCTTCGCGGCGTTCGGCTGGCATCTGTACTTGCAACCGATTTTGTGGGTACGCGGTTGCGGGTGGTGGGTCGCCGACGACAGGGTAGAGGGCCTTGCAGATCAAAGCCAAGCGGGCGGGCATAAACTCTCGACACACGCTAGAGAAGCAGGCACCTTTGGTTTACCCGCAATGACCGTCGCAATCGTCACCGATAGCACCACCGACTTCTCGCCCGAGAGCATCGCACGCAACGGCTGGGATGTCGTGCCGATGTTTGTCTGTTTCGGATCCGAGCGTTTTCGCGACGGCGTCGAATTGAAGCGCCCCGATTTTTACAACCGTATGCGAACCGCCAAAGAACTTCCCGTAACCGAACCTCCGACCGCAGAGATGTTCGAGCAGGCGTTCGCAAAGCAGACAGCGGCAGGGCATGAGGTCGTTGCGCCGGTGATGTCGAGTAAACTCTCGCAGACATATGCGGCGGCCCTCGAAGCGTCGAAAAAATTCGGCGGGCGCGTGCACGTGTTCGATACAAAGACGCTATCCTGCGGGGTTGGTTTGATTGCCCAAAGCGCATCGCTTGCGGCGAAGGCGGGCGCGGATGCCGCAACGATCCTTGCTCAGCTTGAGCGACAGCGCGAGACCCAGCGTGGATTTGCAACGATTCCCGATCTTTCGCACATCGGGCGCACCGGACGGCTGAATAAAGCCCAAGTCGCACTAGGAACCCTAATGAAAGTGATTCCGATCCTGCGATTCGATAAGTCCGGCACGATTGAAGGCGAAGCGCAGACTCGAACGTTTGAAAAGGCGCAGGAGCTGCTGGTTGATATCGCCGCTCGCCACACCCCGCGGCCCGCTGCAACTCGTATCTGCATTGCGCATACAAACGACGCTGCGCTGGGCAGGCGCATCCTCGAAGCGTTTCGGCTTAAACTGCCGGCCGCGCCAAAAGAATTAACTCTCTATGAAGCCGGCCCAGCCGTCGCGGCAAACGCCGGCGCCGGATCGGTTGCGATTTTCTCACTTCAGGACTGATTGGTCGGCAAGCGGGTACAATCAGCGCATGGAACGCGAACCGCAGGATGACCTTGACGAGGACGGCCTCGACGAAGGCAAAGAACACGACCTCAACGAGCAAACGATCACGAACATTATTCGGAGCGAGCAAAAATCAGCCCCGGAGCCCGCACCTATCGAGCAGCAGGCGGTTTACGGTGACACGGACTTAGATCCCAACCTCGAAGATCAGAAAGACTCGCACCGCGGCTGACGCTCAAGCTCGGCTGTGATGGTTGCCAGCGCCCGTTGTCGCAAGTCTGATGGACTCGCGCCGGTCTCTTCAACGACGGCGCCGATCCTGGCAGCATCGCGATCGTCGATTGAACGAGCGATCGGATACACAACAAGCTTGTGGGCAATGCGGTACGAGCGCGCCAGTTGAAACATCTGGGGTGTTGATGCCGAATTACCGGATAAATGCAAGGCGACCAACGCATCGAGCGCGTGTCCCATCACCTCCGGGTGTTCGATCGCGAGCAGTTCCTCTGATAGCGATGCAAACAGTTGACGCCCTTCGCCCGCTCGACCTGCACTGCAAAGATACCGAACCTCCCGAAGCTGTTCTCCAAGCGCGCGTTCATGATTCTCCAACTCCGCGTACAGTTTGGAAACCCTAATGGTGACCAGCCGGTACTCATCGAGCCTCCCGATCACCTCGAGAATGGCCGCGCGGCGACCGATGAAGGCGGTGCCGGTCGCAGGGATTCCGCCCGAGGGAGCTTCAGACATACTCCAGTTATCGGCGCTCTTAGACGGAAAGCGCAAGTGAGCGCCTGGCACTATATGCGAATCGCCTATGGTGAGGATTGTCCTTACTACCCCCCAGATTTTATCGTATCTTAATGCAATCGACTGCGCCGCAAGAGCGGTAGCGGTTCTGTTGCACCCTTTTCCATCAAAGGAGTTTCATGCGAGCATCCTTTCGGGCTACTGCCGCGCTAATAACGCTGGGCATGGCTTTAAGCGCCTGCGGAGGGCACTCTTCGGTTCCGCCTCTGCCAGGTTCGGACTCCCCGTCCTCGGTAAACGGGCCCGCTCCTTCAGCTCTCACGCAGGCCTATTCCGCCGGCTTCAAAGTCGGCGCCGTTCCTCACTCCGCGGGGCTTTTCGCGTATTCAGACTTAGGTCATCGCGCAGCTTCAGCGCCGGTCAAGGTGACTGTCTTACTCAAATACAACCACCAAGCGCAACTCGATCAGTTTCTCGCCGATCAGAGTAGCGTCGTGAGCGGTCATCAATATCTGACCAGTGATCAGTTCAACGCTCTGTACGCACCGACGGCCGCTCAAGAACAGGCCGTGGTAAATGAACTGCAGACCGCCGGCTTCACGATCACGAAGCGGTATCCAAACCGGACACTGATCGACGCCACGGCACCTTCAGCTAAAGTTGAAAGCGTCTTTCAGACGCAAATGCATACCGTTTCGCAAGGGAAGTTCGGTCAGCGTTTTGTGAACGTCGCGGCCGCTACCGTACCGGCGACCATTGCTTCGTACGTCAAGGACGTCACGCTCAACAACCTCATCGTTGCACACACCCAGGTTTCGCAGGAGTCAAACGGTCGCCACGCCGTCGCGCATCGCTTGAGCGGTATTCGCCAAACGCCGCGCATGCACGTGAACGGTACGCGGTCGTTCGGTTCTAACGTGATCGGCAATCCGGGCTTTGAGACCGGCGCAATTAACGGCGGCTGGTCGCAGTGTGGAAATATCAATGCAAGCGTATCGACAAATCATCCGCATAGCGGACGTTATAGCGAGCGCAGCGGCGCATCGCGCGGTGAGCCGAACGGTGATACCGGCGTTTGCCAAGCCGTGACTGTTCCCGCGAGCGGTCAGCTGAGCTTCTATGTGTATCAGCTCTCGAACGAATCCGACACCAGCTATGCGTATCAAGAAGCTGATTTGCTCGACACCAATTTCAACGTCGTGCAAAACTTCTATACGACCGTCAACAACCACGCCGGCTGGGTCCACCAAACCGTCGACCTGAGTGCCTACGCGGGCGGCACGTACTACCTGTACTTCGGCGTTCACGGCGATGGGTACGGCGGCCTGAATACGCAGCAGTATCTTGACGACGTGAGCCTGAGCGGCGGCGGTTCGCCGACCCCGACACCGGCACCGACGCCAACGGCAACTCCGCGCCCGACCCCGACGCCAACTCCGGGACAGACGCCCACGCCGAAACCGACGGCAACCCCAACCGCTAAACCAACCGCGACCCCCACTCCGAGTCCAACTTCTACCCCGACTACCGGATGCACCGGAAGCGCACCCGATAACGGAACGCTTAAAGGTGCGAACGGCTGGCTCGCAACCGGCGTCGCAAAAGCGTTTGACTTCCCGGTTCAGCACGGCTGCAACGGCGCCGGTCAGACCGTCGCGGTTGAGATCGATACCCCGATCAATCAGAGCGACGTCAACTCCTACCTTAGCGCCGCTGGTGTCACGCAAACCGGCACGATCACCAACGTTGCCGTCGATGGCGGCGGTAACGCATCAAGCGCTGATTATGTTGAAACCGCCCTCGATGTCGAGACCATCAGCGGGCTTGCACCAGGCGCGAATATTCGCGTCTACAACTTCCCCGATCTCAGCTCGCAGTCGATTGAAGACGGATACAACCAAACCGTCAGCGATGGAATAGCAAGCGTTGTGAACTCTTCGTTCGGCGGTTGCGAAACTAGCGACACGACCTTCACCAACGCCACCAACTCAATCGCGCAGCAGGCGGCCGCAAAAGGCATAACGTTTGCGGCGTCTTCGGGCGATAGCGGAAGCGACGAATGCGGCACCGGCAACAACCCGCCGGGCGTCAGTTCGCCCTCCTCGAATCCGTACTTCGTTGCTGTGGGCTCGGTCGATTTCACCGAGAACAGCTCGGGCGGCCTAACCAGCATCAAAGCCGGTGTCGATCCCAACAACGGCTTCATGTCGGGCGGCGGTTACTCAAGCGTCTTCGCAGTTCCGAGCTACCAGCAAGGTATTGCGGGCGTGAATACCGGCGGACGCAATAACCCCGACATCTCTCTACCCGGCGTCGGTGTTACGGTCTACGCAAACGGCAGTGCGCAAACCGTTGACGGTACTTCGTGGTCGTCACCGGAGTTTACCGCACTTATGGCCGAAGTCAACCAAGTCCACAACACGCACCTGGGCTTCGTCAATCCGGCGCTCTATAGCGTGTTCAAGGCCAGCGGGTATACCGACTACACCGACGTAACCTCCGGAAGCAACGGAGCCTACTCGGCTGTCAGCGGATACGATCTGGTCACCGGAATCGGTGCACCGAAGGGCTGGGCGTTAGCTAACGCGCTCTAAGTTCGGTTGATGCACAAGCACAAGAGTCGGCGCAATGCGCCGGCTCTTGTGTTGTATAATGGACGCATGCGTGACGTCTTTGCCGGAATCACCGCGTGGATGGAGACCAAGTCGGTGTTCGCGCTTGCAACACTGGTTGCCACGCGCGATGCGTTTCCGGCACCGATCGGAACCACGATGGCTGTCGATGCGGACGGGCGAATTCTCGGCACGATCGGCGCGGGCTGCTACGAGAGCGACATCGTGGAGGCGTGTTTGCAAACAGCCGCCGACGGCGCAACCCGAGTGATGCAAATTGACTTAGCGAGCGACGACGATCTCTGGATTGGAAACGGCTGCGGCGGAATGCTCGAAGTGGCGGTTTGGAGGCCGGGCGCTTCGTTCGTTCAAAATGCGCGCCGAGTCTCGCGCGGCAATGAAAGCGTGCAGCTACGAATCCCATATCAGCGCGGCGACGGTGAGCGGGTGACATTTGAATTTGAGATTCCCGCGCGAGAGCTGCTTGTGCTGGTTGGCGCGACTTCGCTTGCGGATGAGATTGCGGCGCTCGCGCACCGGCTGGATTTTCGCGTTGTCGTTATCGACGCTCGACCGGCGTTTGCGACACGCGAACGGCTCCCGCATGCCGATGAGATTCTACGGCAATGGCCACAGGACGCGCTGCCCGCGCTGCTCTCGGATCGGACGCCGATTGTTCTTTTATCACACAATCCGAAATTTGATCTGCCGGCACTGCGCTACGCATTGCAATCGCAGACGCGGTACGTGGGGTTGCTGGGAAGTCGCCGCGCTCAGACATTTTATCGAAACGCACTACGCGACGAGGGCCTCGATGAACGGGTGATCGCTCGCATACGCGGTCCGGTGGGGCTCGATCTCGGCGGCAGTACAACCGCGCAGACCGCCTTATCAATCGTGGCAGAGATTATCGCTGCGCAGCATAATCGCCACGGTGGTTCGCTGCAGGGCATCGATGGCCCAATTCACGTCTGCGCGGCTGAACCAAACCCGATCTAGGCGGGTTGTTGGGAGCATGGCAGATCAAGACGGCAACCTCCACCATCAGATTGAGACACTCGTGAAAGAAGAGGAAGCACTTTACAGCAAGGCCGGAGACGGCGGTATCTCCGAGGGAGAACGCAAACGGCTCGGCGACATCCAAGTTCAGCTCGATCGGTTTTATGATCTTTTGCATCAGCGCCAAGGTCTGCGCGATGCGGGCTCCGATCCGGCCGCCGCCAAGCTGCGGTCTGCGCGCCAGGTCGAGAACTATACCGAGTAACCTGGGGGTCGTCCGAAGTCGCAGCCTCGCGCGGAAAAACGTGCTAGCCTATGGCCTGTTATGCCCGCGTCACATCACTTTCATCCCTACGGCCTTCAGACCGCTGCGCTCTTCGTCTCTATGCTCCCGGGGCTGGCGCTCTTTGCGCTGCTCGGCGCAGCGAACGTCTGTCAACGCCTTCGCGGAGGCCGGACCGACGCTGCTCCGAGTGGCCGGCGGATTGCTCCGGCTCGCGCTGCCTCCGCAGCCATTTGACTCGGCGGCGGCATGGTGGTATGCTAGCCGCCTATGCCCCGCGGTTTGTAATTACTCCTCATAGGGCGACTGGTTTGCCGGAATGGCAAATTCGACGGTCTCGTCCTTTTTGGTGTGCGCTTCCTTAGAATTGGTGAGAAAGAGAATTAATGGCGAAAACGACGGCTCCTAAGTCCCCGGCGAAGAGTCCAGCCGGAAGCACGAAGAGCAAGTCGAAACGCGCCGGCGGCGCGAACGCGACGGGCAACGGTCAGACGACCGTCATGCCCTCGTCGTTCCCGATGCCGACCGGGGCGTTCACGATCGAGCAGCCCCCCGACCCGGGTCCAAAACGCAAGCGGTTCAGCTTTGCGAAGATTCCGCACGTTCTCGAGATCCCGAACCTTATCGAACTGCAAAAGGCAAGCTTTGAATGGTTCAAGACCGAGGGATTGGGTGACGCATTTGCGTCGATCTCGCCGATCAAAGATTTTACCGGCAATTTGGTATTGGAGTTCGGCGAGCACAGCCTCGGCGAGCCGAAGTATTCGGTCGAGGAGTGCCGCGAACGTGACATGACGTACAGCGCGCCGCTGCGTGTGCGCGTGCGACTGATCACCGCTGAATCCGGCGAAATCAAGGGTATCCCCGACCAAGAGATATTCATGGGCGATTTCCCGCTCATGACCGACAAGGGCACTTTCATGATCAATGGCGCCGAGCGCGTCATCGTCAGCCAGTTGGTGCGCTCGCCGGGCGTCTACTACAACAACGATCTCGATACCAACTCGCGCCCAACCTATAATGCGACGATTATTCCGAACCGCGGCGCCTGGATTGAGTTTGAGAGCGACAACGGCACCAAAAACGACGAGACTGAAGGCACGATCGGCGTTCGAATCGACAAGAACCGCAAGATTTACGTCTCGACCTTCGTGCGCGCGCTATCGCGCCCCGACCTCGGGTTTAATTGGGAGAACGACGAGGCGATCCTCGCGCTATTCGACCACAGCCCGCTGATCAAGAACTCGATCGATAAAGACAAAGACATCAAGACGCGCGAAGATGCCCTCAAAGAGATATACAAAAAGCTGCGCCCCGGCGAACCCGAAAATGCCGAGAACGCTGAGAAACTGCTCGAATCGCTCTTCTTCGATGAAAAGCGCTACGATCTCGCCGGCGTCGGCCGTTACAAGCTTAACGGCAAGTTCCAGTATCGTTATGAAAATCCGGATCCGGATAAACGCGCTACGGAACCATACACCGTTATTGACGAGTATAAAGATGCCGGCTTGACGATGCCCGCGATCACCAAGCGGTGCCTGGGCCGCGAGGATATGATCGCGGTTATTCGGCGGCTGATTAAGGTCGCGACCAACGTGATCGACAAAGACGATATCGATCATCTGGGCAACCGTCGTATTCGCTCGGTCGGGGAGTTGTTGCAGAATCAATTCCGCGTTGGATTGCTGCGCTTGGAGCGCGTCGTTCGCGAGCGCATGACGGTTCAAGATATCGAAACCGTCACGCCGCAGGCGCTGATCAACATTCGCCCCGTCGTTGCGGCGATCAAAGAGTTCTTCGGTTCGTCGCAACTCTCGCAGTTCATGGATCAAACCAACTCGCTCGCGGAGCTCACCCACAAGCGCCGCCTGTCGGCGCTTGGACCCGGCGGTCTGTCGCGTGAACGCGCCGGATTTGAAGTTCGCGACGTTCATCACAGCCACTACGGGCGTATCTGCCCAATTGAAACGCCGGAAGGTCCGAACATCGGACTGATCGGTTCGCTTGCCACCTACGGTCGGGTGAACCGCTTTGGATTCATCGAAACACCGTATCGCGTCGTGCGTGACGGCGTCGTCACCGATGAGATCATCTATTTGACCGCCGATCGCGAAGACGAATACATCATCGCGCAGGCCAATACGCCGGTCGATGTCAACGGCGGTAAGATCCTCAGCGACTCGGTTGTCTGCCGATATGCCGAAGAATATATCGAAGAGCCGGCCGCAAAAGTTCAGCTCATGGATGTTTCGCCCAAGCAGATTGTCTCGGTTGCAACCGCGCTCATTCCGTTCCTCGAACACGATGACGCCAACCGCGCGCTGATGGGCGCCAACATGCAGCGTCAGGCCGTACCGCTGCTTCGCCCGCAAGCTCCGATTGTCGGCACCGGCATGGAGTATCGCTCGGCTAAAGATTCGGGCGGCTGCGTGGTTGCCGATGATGCCGGCGAAGTCGTCGCGGTCGATTCCAAACAGGTTGTCGTTAAAGAGAACGACGGCAACGAGAAGAGCTATGAGATGCTCAAGTTTACGCGCAGCAATGCCGGAACGTGCATCAACCAGCGTCCGATCGTGACGATCGGCGACACCGTCGTCAAAGGCGAGATACTCGCCGACGGTCCGTCAAGCGACGAAGGCGAGATGGCGCTCGGACAAAACATCATGGTTGCATTCATGCCGTGGGAAGGCTACAACTACGAAGACGCGATCTTAATCAGCGAGCGCATGGTCAAAGACGATCGCTTCACCTCGATTCACATTGAAGAGTATGAGTGCGAAGCCCGCGATACGAAGCTAGGGCCGGAAGAAATCACCCGCGATATTCCAAACGTCGGCGAAGATTCACTCAAAGATTTGGACGAGCGCGGTATTATCCGCGTCGGCGCGGAAGTTCGCCCGGAAGATATTCTCGTCGGCAAAGTGACGCCGAAGGGCGAAACCGAGCTGACTGCTGAGGAGCGCTTACTGCGCGCGATCTTCGGCGAGAAGTCGCGTGAAGTTCGCGATACCTCGCTCAAAGTTCCGCATGGCGAAAAGGGCAAGATCATCGACGTCAAGGTGTTCTCGCGTGAAAACGGCGACGAACTCTCACCCGGCGTCAATCATCTCGTTCGCGTCTATGTCGCGCAGAAACGCAAGATTCTGCAAGGCGACAAGATGGCCGGCCGTCACGGCAACAAGGGCGTCATCGCCAAGGTGCTGCCCGAAGAAGATATGCCGTATCTGGAAGACGGCGCGCCGGTTGACATCGTGCTCAACCCGCTCGGCGTTCCCTCGCGGATGAACCTCGGACAGATCATGGAGACCCATCTCGGATGGGCCGCCCAGATGCTCGGCATGCATGTTGCAACGCCGGTGTTCGACGGCGCTCACGCCGAAGATATCGCCGAGTGGCTGCAGGATGCGGGTCTGGCCGAAGACGGCAAGACCTGGCTTCGCGACGGCCGCAGCGGCGAGCGATTCAGCCGCCCGATCACCGTCGGACAGATTTACATGCTCAAACTCGCGCATCTCGTCGACGACAAGATTCACGCGCGCTCGACCGGACCGTACTCGATGATCACCCAACAACCGCTCGGCGGCAAGGCTCAGTTCGGCGGACAGCGTTTCGGCGAAATGGAAGTCTGGGCGCTCGAGGCCTACGGTGCGGCCTACACGCTGCAAGAATTGCTCACCGTGAAGTCCGACGACGTCGTGGGTCGCGTGAAAACGTACGAAGCGATCGTCAAGGGCGAGAACGTTATGGAACCCGGCGTTCCGGAATCGTTCAAGGTGCTGATTAAGGAACTGCAGTCGCTTGCGCTCGATGTCAAAGTGCTGACTGAGAATCGCGAAGAGATCGAGATTCGCAATCAGTACGACGACCTCTCGCAGACTGATGCGCATGAAATCGGCTTGCTGATGGGCGATGAAGATCCGCGCATCTCGCAGACCGCAGCAGCTCAGCGTGAGGCGGAAGTTGCGCGCGTTGCAGCAGCCGCACTCGGCGCGCCGGGTGTCGCGATCGCCGACGACGAGGAAGAAGAGGAAGAGATCGACGATTCCAAGCCGATCTCAACTGCCGGAACACTTCCCGAACCTCCGCCCGCACCGCGCGGTGGCGACTTCGATGCAATTGACGACGGCGTCGTCGAAGCCGCGCCGGAGACCGAAGAGGAAGATGAAGTAGACGAAGGCTACCAAATCGAGGAAGAAGACGAGGACAGCGAAGAAGTCTCAGCCTACGGCGAAGACGAAGAAACGCCCCTCGGCGAGAAACCCGAAGAAGAGTTCTAATCGTCGATAGAGCAAACTAAGAAGGGCTGCGGATGTCTCTGCGGCCCTTCTTATTGCTATCCCGCGCGCCCAGTGAATGACCTGGGATCGTGACACCGGAGATAGGTGAAAACCCTGTCACTGTTATCGGGTTGAAGCCGGCATCGTGATCGAAACGTTCCATCCGTTGGTTAGCGAGTGGTTTGCCGCTCGCTTTGGCGAGCCGACCGAGCCGCAGCTGCAGGGCTGGCCGCTGATTAAGGCCGGGCGCGATGTGCTAATATCGGCGCCGACCGGCTCCGGTAAGACGCTGGCGGCGTTTTCGATCTGCCTGGATGGATTGGTTCGCCGCGCGCTGGAGCGCGAATTGCCCGAAGAGACGCTGGTTGTCTATGTGTCGCCCTTGAAGGCGCTGACTAACGACGTTCGCAAGAATTTAGAGAAGCCGCTCTGCGAGCTGTATGCGCGGGCCCGGGAGCAGATGCTTGCGTTAGCGCCGATTCGAACCGCCGTGCGCACCGGAGATACGACGGCCTCCGAGCGCCAACGAATGCTACGCAAACCACCGCACGTCTTGGTGACTACGCCGGAATCGCTCTATATTTTGCTCACGGCGGAAAAATCGCGCAAACTATTCGGAAGCGTCTCGACGATTATCGTCGATGAAATTCATGCGGTCGCGGGCAGCAAGCGCGGCTCGCACCTTGCGCTCACGTTAGCGCGACTCGATCACTTAGTGACGCAGTCTGGAAATCTAAAGCCCCAGCGGATCGGGCTCTCTGCAACCGTTGAGCCGCTCGCGGAGGTCGCGCAGTTCTTGAGCTCGACCGCGCAGATCGTCGATGTTGGAAGTCGTCGAGAGATGACGATGAACGTTGAGGTTCCGGGCGATGAACTCGGCCCGGTTGCGAGCGCCGAAATGTGGGCGGAAGTTTACGACCGAGTCGCGGCGCTGATTCTTGAACATCGCACGACCTTGATCTTCGTGGGAACGCGGCGCATGAGCGAGCGCGTCAGCTTTGCGCTGAGCGAGCGGCTCGGTGAAGAGATGGTGATGCCGCACCACGGCAGCCTCTCGCGCGAAGCACGATTCGCCGCCGAAAACCGGCTAAAAAACGGCGATCTGCGCGCGGTTGTTGCGACAGCTTCGCTGGAACTCGGCATCGACATAGGGACGATCGACCTCGTTGTGCAGGTCGGAACTCCGCGCTCGTTCGGCGTAGCGTTGCAGCGTATCGGCCGCTCGGGACATTGGATCGGTGCGAAGCCCGAAGGCCGCCTGTTTGCGATGACGCGCGACGAGTTGCTCGAATGTGCATCGCTGGTGCGCGGAATCCGAACCGGCGCAATGGACGCGCTCACCATTCCACCTGCGCCGCTCGACATTCTCGCCCAGCAGATCGTCGCCGCGTGTGCGGCCCATGAGTGGGCAGCGGACGAACTCTACGAAACAGTACGCGGGGCGTATCCGTATCGCGAACTGCCGCGCAAAGATTTCGATGAGGTGATTTCACTGCTGGCCGACGGCATCGCAACCTCGCGCGGGCGCAGCGGAACCTATCTGCATTACGACCGCGTAAACGGCCGATTGCGCGCTCGGTTGGGCGCGCGGCTGGCGGCCATCACCTCGGGCGGCGCAATTCCGGAGGTTGCAAACTACAAAGTTGTCTTAGAGCCCGAAGGTCAGGTTATCGGCACGCTCGATGAAGACTTTGCGATCGAAAGCATGGCCGGCGATGTGTTTCTGCTCGGTACAAACTCGTGGAAGATTCGCCGGGTCGAAGCCGGTGTCGTGCGCGTCGAGGATGCACACGGCCAGCCGCCGTCGGTGCCGTTTTGGAATGGCGAGGGGTTGGGACGCACGCTCGAACTCTCGCGTGAAGTCGCCAACCTGCGGTCCGCCATCGATGAGCGCGAAGACCACGCAGCCATCGAGATGCTGCAGTCGGAATGCGCGCTCGATCGATCTGGTGCGGAGCAAGCCGTTGCGTATATTCGAGCCGGAAAGGCGATCCTCGGCGTCGTGCCGACCGATCGCACGATCGTCGCCGAGCGATTCTTCGACGAAGGCGGCGGGATGCAGTTGGTGCTGCATACGCCGTTCGGCGCGCGGATCAATCGCGCTTGGGGGCTGGCTCTACGCAAACGCTTCTGCCGCTCGTTTAACGTCGAACTTCAAGCGGCGGCGACCGATAACGGAATTATTCTGTCGCTGACCGAGCAGCACGCATTTGCACTCGAAGCGGTATTCTCATATGTAAAATCGGCAAGCGTCGAATATGTGCTCACGCAGGCGCTGCTTGATGCGCCGATGTTTGAGGCCCGCTGGCGCTGGAATACGATGCGCGCGCTTGCCATTCTGCGGATGCGCGGCGGCCGAAAGGTTCCCCCGCAGCTTCTGCGGATGCGGGCCGACGATCTGCTGGCGGCGGTTTTCCCGGATCAAGCGGCGTGCGCGGAGAATTTGAGCGGCCCGATTCGGATTCCCGACCACGTCCTGGTTCGCGAAACGATCGGCAACTGTTTGAAAGAGGCGATGGATATCGATGGGCTGCTCGTCGTGCTGCGCGACCTGGAGAGCGGCGCTATCCGCACGGTCGCAATCGATACGCCGGAACCCTCGGCATTCTCGCATGAGATCGTCAATGCAAACCCGTACGCGTTTCTGGATGACGCCCCACTCGAAGAACGCCGCACGCGCGCCGTGCAGATGCGGCGGACGGTTCGAGGAGATGCGCAAGGCGCGGGTATCCTCGATCGCGCTGCGATTGCGCAGGTCACGCAAGAATCGGCGCCCGTGGTTCGTAACGCCGATGAACTGCACGACGCGCTTACGACACTGGTGGTTGTGCCGCCGGCTGCGGCATGGGATTGGTGGTTCAGCGAACTTGTCGAGCAACGCCGTGCTACCACGCTGGCCGTAGGCGATGCGCGGTTTTGGAGTTGCGCCGAGCGAATCGATCTTGCGCTCAAAGCCTATCCGGCGGCGAGCTTGGAGCCGCCGATTGAGGCAGTTGCGGTCGTGCCGATTCCCGACCGTCGCGAAGACGCGATAGCCGAGATCGTTCGCGGGCATCTCGAATGCAGCGGCCCGGCAACCATCAGCGAACTTGCGCAGCGGTTCGCCGTAGAATCGACTGATATTGAAGCGGCGCTGCTGCTTCTGGAGGCGCAAGGCCAGGTACTGCGCGGGAAGTTCCGCGAAAGTGATGCTGAAGAGTGGTGCAATCGGCGTGTGTTGGCGCGCATTCACCGGCTTACAATCGGACAGCTGCGCCGTGAGATCGAACCGGTCACGAGCGCCCAGTACATGCGCTTTCTTCAGAGTTGGCAGCATGTAACGCTGACCTCGCGAATGTACGGCATCGACGGAACGCTGCAAATCATCAAGCAGCTGCAAGGCTACGAAATCCCGGCAGCGGCGTGGGAGAGCCAGATACTTCCGGCCCGAATCGCGGGCTACAAACGCGAGTATCTGGACCAGCTCTGTTACTCGGGCGATGTGATGTGGGGGCGATTGTCGGCACATCCATCGCTTAGCGCTGATGAGGAAAAACCGGGCAGGCGCGTACGCCCGACCAAGTTGTCGCCGATCTCGCTCTTCCTGCGCGAAGACGCCGGTGAATTGGTGGTGAGCAAGATCGATTCGAGCGCCGGCCTCTCGCACGCCGCCCGCGAGGTGCTTGCTGAAATTGGTTTGCGTGGCGCGCCGTTCTTCGCCGATATCGTGCGCGCAACAAAACGCTTGCCGAGCGAGGTCGAGGAAGCGCTCTGGCAGCTCGTCGCTGCCGGACTCGTAACAGCCGACGGATTCGATGCCCTGCGCTCGCTCGTCGATGCGAAGCGACGCCTTGGAGAGAAGGGTTGGCGCGCGCGTCCGCGTTCTTCGAGCGGCCGCTGGACGCTGCTCACTTCCCTTACGGAGCGAATCGAACCGGAAAAGTTTGCGCGTAGGCTGTTGGCTCGATGGGGGGTGGTGTTTCGCGACGTCATTGTGCGCGAAAGCTTGGCCCCGCCCTGGCGCGAACTGCTGCTCGCGCTGCGAGTTATGGAAGCGCGCGGCGAGATTCGCGGCGGCCGTTTCGTCGCCGGATATGTCGGCGAACAGTTCGCGCTGCCCGAAGCGCTTGAGGCGCTGCGCGCGATTCGTCGCAGCGCCGATATTGGACCGCTAAAACAGCTCGGCGTCTACGACCCGCTGCAGCTTAGCGGCATCATCCTCCCCGACACCGCCGAATCCGAGGTAGCCTCGATCGTCTAGCGTCCCGTAAATGTTTGAAAGAGAAAGATCCCTCCCGCAGCGCTAACGACTGTCGTTACTGCCCAACCCGAACCGAGCAGCAACGGATTTAGGCGCTTGCGTTTCATCGTACGGCGATCTCCGGCGATTAGCATCATCAGCGTTAAGGTTATCGGCGTTGCCAGGCCGCCGACAATCGAACTAATAAACAGCAGCTTGATCGGAGGAATGCCCGCAAGTGCGACCGCGGAGCTGAAGACGAGCGTCGCAATCACGGTCATGTAGAATTTCTTCGCGCGCCAGAACTGCTTGTTGATGCTGCCGCCCCAGCCGAACATCTCGCTTGCCACATACGCGCTGGTCGCCGTCAGAATCGGAATTGCGATAAGCGCAGACGCAAGTAATCCGACACCGAACAACACGCTTGCAAAATGGCCGGCAAAAGGCGTTAATGCGGCTGCCGCGTCTTGCGCCGTCTGCACGGTCTTGTGATGAACGCCGAGGGTCGCACCGGTTGCGATCACAATGAACCAGAAACTGAGTCCCGCAATCACCGTGCCAAGCGTTGCGTCTACTTGTACTAGGCCCAATCGTTTAAGCGGAGTTGTCTCCTCAGACATTTCGATGGTTTGCCACACGTACGCGTAGGCGGTTAAGGTTGTCCCCAATAGCGCGATCGCGCCCGAAACCATCGCCGTGCTAAACGAAAAGTGTGGAATCAGCGAACCGCGCAGCACGTCTGCCCAGTTCGGCCGCGCTAAGATCGCGGCAGCAACGTACGCAAGGAAGATGAGCGGAAGATAGACGAGCGCCTTTTGAATCTTGCGATAGTTCCCGAAAATCAGCATCGCGCCGGCGAGTGCGGCGAGCGGAAGGATGAACCACCGATAATCAGGTTGGGTTAATAGCGAGAGCGCCGCGCCGCCGCCCTCTAGGTCGGCTGCAAGTGTAAGCAGGTTGACGATGAGCACGGCAGCGAGCGCAAGCAGCGCCCAGGGCTTGCCGTAACGTTTGCGCACGGCGACTTCCAAGCCGCAGTTGCTCACCATGCCGACCTGCGCGCTGATCGCCTGCACGACCGAGAGCATCGGAACCACGAGCAGCACGAGCCACCCGAGTCCATACACGGTCGTCGATCCTATTACGGCGAGCGACGCAACGGTGGTCGGATCATTGTCCGATGCGCCCGAGACGATTCCTGGCCCCAACACTTGCCACCAGGGCTTAAGCGAACGGCGGCTCTTGCCGCCGTTGTTGATCATTTGTTGAAGAAGACTCGGTATGCGCCGATCTTGCCGTCTGCGTCGAGCTTCATCACGACGCGGGCTGCGCCTTTGGTAAAGTTCGCCGTGTAGCTGAACTCACTCTTGGTGAGATCCGATGCCAGCGGCGTGAGCCCTTTATAGTCGCCGAGCTGATGCATTTTGTCGGAGAGAGTGCCGACTTCAGCGCGGGTGACTTTATTGTGCAACGAGCTATCGAAGTTGGCGACAACGCTATCCCGATCGTTCTTAAACATCGCCTCGGTGACATTGTCGGCAGTCGCCTGCTGGCCGCTCGACCCGCTGGAGCTTGAGGCGTTTCCGCCTCCGCATCCGACTAGTCCGGCAATCAGCAGCGCGACTGCGGCTGTTTTATGCAGCACCGCTTAGAGGGTGCCCCAGCCGTATGAGACCATAGCAACCTGCTTGCTGCTGTGCGACTTCGATGAATGGTGCAGCGCAGGAGCCATTGCGACCGACGGTTCGCTGATGAATCCGCGATGAGTCGGAGCCATCGCAAGTTGCTGACGCTGCTGCACGATGACGCCGTGCTGATAGGCAACTTCGCGCTTCAAATCCGAGACTTGTGCGGCTTCGTACGAATAAGCGTTTTGCTCGGAGTGGTAGGCGGCCCAAGAGTTGTCCGCCTGCTGCTGGGTAGCAGCCTGACGGCGTGAATCCTCGGCGTAGCGCTGATGCACCTTGCGATTGTGCTGAATGATGAGGTACGTAGCGGCAGCCGCACCCAAGAAAATGTTGCGGGTGCTTGCGGCGCCGTTCGCGAGTGCGGGGACCGCGGGAACCGCCGCCGCGCACATTGAGGTTAGGACCGTAACGGCCAGCGATCTTTTTAGTGAAATCATGATGGTTGCTCCTCCAGGGGTGTTGGTGCCCAAAGACTTCTTCCCAAGCGTGCGCCTGTCAAACGCCGGATGAGTTTTTTCAGGCGATACGGAAACGATTTTTGGAATGGTTGTGTTTCACCGCACAATTAAGCAAGCAGCCAATCAGTAAGGGACAAGATGGATCGAATCGGAATCGTTGGAACCGGACGCATGGGCGCGAATATCGCACGTCGACTTCATGATGTCGGCTATCGGATCGCCGCGCTCTACGACGTGCGGGCGGAGTCGGCGGAGAGCATAGCAGCCGAGCTGGACGCCAAGCCCGTCACGTCGCCGGCCGAGGTCACGGCGTTAAGTGACATCGTGTTCACCGTTGTAAACGATGACGCGGCGATGTATGCGATCTTTGCAACGACGGGCGATAGCTTGCTGCGGAATGCGTCCGGGAAAATGTTCATAAACTGCGCGACCGTTACGCCGAGCGTCCACCGGGCAATCGAGAAATCGGCGATGCAGATCGGCGCTCAGACGCTGGAAGCGTGCATGGCCAGTTCGATCCCGCAAGCGCGCGATGGTTCGCTGTACCTCATCTGCGCAGGTTCGCTAGCGACATTCGAGCGGGTGCGCCCGATTCTCGAGCAGATGAGCGCATCGCTGCGGTTTGTCGGGCCGGCTGGAAGAGCCGCCGAAGTCAAAGCGCTAGTCAATATGGTGATGAATATCAATACGGCCGGTTTAGCAGAAGGGTTGGGTTTGGGTGACGCACTCGGTCTGGATCTGGAGATGCTGCGGGAAGTCTTTAGTCAAACCGGCGCCGATTCGCGAGTGCTAGAAACCGACGGGGCCGATATGCAGAACCGCGATCACCGTGTCTATTTCTCGGCGACGCATGCCGCTAAAGACTCGGGGATAGCACTCGAACTTGCTCGCAATGTTGGGATACTGCTTCCGCTCGCGCAGGCTACGAAGGTCCAGTACGATCGGATGGTCGCATTCGATCTGGGCGAACTGGATAAATCGGGAATCTCTGAGTTGACCTTCAAATCGAGGCGGCCATTGTGAAGGGCTTGCAAACCAGTCTTCCGCTGGCTGATGGCGCTCACACGACCGTCGAGCAATGGGGAGAATCCGGGCCGATTTTGTTATGCGTACACGGCATGACCAGTTCGCGAAAATCTTGGCAGCGACTCGCCGCCCATTTTGGCAAGGAGCATCGAATCGTGGCCTACGATCAGCGCGGACATGGCGGAAGCGCCAATCTTAGAGGTCCGATGACCTTGCATCAGTCGCTGCTCGATTTGTACGCGGTCCTCGCGCATCTGCGCGAACCGGTAGACGCTTTGATCGGACACTCGTGGGGCGGTGCGATTGCGCTTGCCGGCGGCAGGCGTTTCGACGTTAAGCGAGTGATCGCGCTAGATCCGATGATCCGGCAAGCGGACGATCGATGGTACGCTGAATTTCTCGAAGAATTGCGCGAGCTCTTCGCTG
>JALYVT010000132.1 GCA_030853105.1 Vulcanimicrobiota bacterium | reverse complement strand
TCACTACTCGAAATCGATTCGAACGCGAGCGTTTCGGATTGAGGGTCGATCGGTCTAGCAAAGATATTGTCGGCCCGGGTCGCATCCACCACAACCATTTCGCGCGCGCCTGAGAGTTCCAAGCCCTCGAATGCGGAGTGCGGCGGGGCAAAGATCACGCTGGCGCCGCTATGGTCCAGAATAAAGGAGAGTTCGTCGGTGCCCAAACGCGGATTCGCGCCGACAAAGACGCAGCCGCTAAGGGCGCACGCCCAATAGAGCAGTAAACATTCTATTTGGTTCCCCAGCACGACCGCAACGCGATCGCCTTTTACCAAACCGAAGGCTCGCAGATGCGCAGCCATGTCCAGCGCGCGCAAGTAGAGCGCTTGCCAATCGAGGCGCGTCGCGCCCTCAGAGAGCGCCTCACGATTCGGGCATGTGAGCGCGTTTTCGCGGAGCACGTCGGCGAGCGTTGTCCCCAAACGCTGGTCAATGAGCTTCATCAGCGTAGCACTTTCGCACGGAAGGTCCAGCGCCCTACGCAGGGGCTCCAGCCTCTATTGCCAAAGGCATTGACCGCCTCCCGGTCTGGACGCTAAACTGAGGCAATCGCGCCTTTAGCTCAGTTGGTAGAGCAGTAGACTTTTAATCTATTGGTCCCGGGTTCGAGTCCCGGAGGGCGCAGAGTGCACCTCTAGCTCAATGGTAGAGCAGTTGACTCTTAATCAATTGGTTCCGAGTTCGAGTCTCGGGGGGTGCAAAAATTATTCCGGCAGGGTTGTTCTCACGGAGACGGTCGACATGACCGACGAACAAGGCGCGCAGCGCGACACGAAGATGGTTGAGTTCACTGTCGGCGCGTAGTGCCATAAAGTTGGCCTGAAGGGAAGACGCACTTCAACAATAATGCAGACGATGCGGTACAAAACGCCGCATCGTCTGCTGCATTCGTTGGGGAGACTCGTCTTGAACTGGCGTCATCTATCACTATCTCTCGCGCTGGCGGCAGGCTGCGCAGCACCGGCGCTTGCGGCGAGCGCGCCAACCCCAAGCCCATCGCCAAGCGTTATTCACTTACCAAACGCGCCTGATGCGGTAACCCAACACACGATTGCACTCGACGGAAAATCTTACGCCTATACGGCGCGCGCCGGAACGATTACACTGCGAACCCAAGACGATCAGCCGACCGCGCGCGTGTTTTATACCGCCTACACCGTTAATGACGGCGGCGCGCCCGGTACTCGGCCCATCACGTTTCTGTATAATGGCGGTCCGGGTAGTTCGACGATGTGGCTGCACATGGGCTCGTTCGCTCCGGTACGTGTTGAAACTGCGAACGGCACGATCACCGGCCCCGCGCCCTACCGGATCGTTCCCAACAGCTACAGTCTACTTGACAAGTCCGACCTCATATTCATCGATATGCCGGATAGCGGGTTCGGTCGCATCATCGGCGTGGGGAAGCCGAAAGATTTCTTTGGGGTGGATCAAGACGTCAAGGCGTTTGGGCAATTCATTCAGCGCTACATAACCAAGTTCGGGCGTTGGAACTCTCCGAAGTTCTTGTACGGCGAGAGTTACGGGACGACTCGCTCGGCGGCGCTCGTCGACTATCTGCAGAACGCCGGTATCAGCATGAACGGGGTAGTGCTGCAGTCGACGATCCTGAACTTCGGCGTCGATCAATCCGACATCGGCGGAAACGACTGGCAATACATTTTAGATCTGCCGACCGAGACGGCGACCGCGTGGTACCACCACGCTCTGCCGAGTGCACCGGCCTCACTGCAGGCGCTGTTGCCGACCGTGCAAACGTTTGCGATGGGCGAGTACGCGGACGCGCTGGCGAAGGGCTCGAATCTCTCGCGCTCGGAGTACGATGATGTCGTCGCGAAACTGCATCAGTATAGCGGTGTCTCGACGCAGTTCATTCGCAACTCAAACCTGCGCTTTCCGTATTCACGCTTTGAAAATCAACTCTTTCGCAACACCGGAAAGATGGTCGGGCGACTCGACGGGCGTTTTCAGACTTACACGACCGATCGGCTGAACGATCAGCCGCCCTGGGATCCGACCGATGCCGCGATCGATTCACCGTTTACGACGACGATCAATCAATATCTGCGCGAAGACCTCAAATATACGACCTCGCTTCCCTATCGAGCGAACATCTACGGTATTATCTACCAAAATGGCAGCAGTTGGGACTTTAAGCATCGCGGGAATCCGACGACCAACGTGGTGCCCGATCTCTCCGAGGCGATGACCTACAATCCGAAGTTGCAGATATTTGCGGCGAACGGCTACTACGACTTTGCGACGCCGTACTTCGAGACCGTCTACACCCTGGACCACCTCAGAATCGAACCTTCGCTACGAAAGAACATCACTTACGGATTTTACGAGTCGGGACACATGATCTATCTAGAGCCGCAAGCCCTCAAACAGCTTCATTACGACTTGGAACGCTGGTACGCCGGTGCGCTTGGGAGTAATCCCTAATGGCGTATGGGTCCGTGCAACACTTGAAACGCTGCGCTGCGGTAGCGCTTTTCCTCGCTCTTACCCCATCACTCGCACAAGCGGCGGCGAAGCATTCCAGTTCGCATGCGGCGACAATGATCGTGCCGGATGCAGTAACTCACCACACGCTGAGCCTGCGCGGACGATCGCTGCGGTACACGGCGCGCGCCGGCTCGATTACCATTCGCGATGATCAAGAGAAACCGCAAGCGAGTATGTTCTACACCGCCTACACGCTTGAGGGCGCCGATGCTCGCACGCGTCCGGTCACGTTTTTCTACAATGGCGGTCCCGGAAGCTCGACCATTTGGTTGCGAATGGGCTCGTTCGGACCGGTGCGAGTCGTTACGGCAAACGGAAAGATCACTGCCCCCGCGCCCTACACGCTAGTCGATAACCAAGACAGCCTGCTCGATGCAACCGACATGGTCTTTATTGACATGGCGGCGAGCGGATTTGGACGAATCCTGCCGGGCGGAAAGGCCAAGAACATCTTCGGCAGCGACAACGATGTCAAGGCATTCGCGCAGTTTATCGAACGCTATCTGCTGGCGAACAATCGCTGGAACTCACCGAAGTTTCTATTCGGCGAATCGTACGGCACCCCGCGTTCAGCGATGCTGGTGGATTATCTTCAGCAGCACGACATCAGCGTCAACGGCGTGGTCCTGCAATCCTCGATTCTGAACTACTCACTCGCCTCCAGCGGCGTCTACGGCGGCGCGGATACGGATGATTGGCAGTACGTCTTCGCGCTCCCGACCGAGGCAGCCACCGCGTATTATTACAAAGCAGTACCGGGCGCACCGAGCACCTTAGCCGCGTACATGCGCGAGGTGACCCATTTCGCAATGACCGATTATCGCCGAGCGCTGGATCAGGGCAATGCGCTCACGCCGGCCAAGTACGACGCGATCGTTGCGAAACTGCATCGGTATCTCGGGATCTCCGAGCAGTATGTGAGAAACTCGGACCTGCGAGTGCAGTCGGAGCGGTATATCGCTGAGTTTCGACGCGAACAGGGTAAAACCGAGGGGGTCTACGATTCGCGTTACCAACTCTACACGCTCGATCGGGCCGAAGAGTATCCGAGTCTCGAAGCCACGGACGCCTCCATCGATTCCGCCTACTTTACACTCGGTAATCGCTATCTTCGCGAGACGTTGCGCTACCACACACCACTTCTCTACCAAGTTGGCGCTTATGCGACGATTGCGGCGACCGGCGGTTGGGACTTCAAACACAACGGTGGACTGCCGCTTGAAACCGCGCCCGATCTGGCTGAAGCGATGACCTTCAATCCGAACCTGCGGATATTCTCGGCAAACGGGTACTACGATTCGGTAACCCCGTTCTTCGCAACCGTCTACAGCTTGCAGCATCTGAATTTGGTGCCGGCGTTACAAGGCCATATCGCTTACGGATTCTATCCATCCGGCCACATGATCTACCTGAATCCAGCGGCTTTGGCAGCCTTTCGAGCCGATCTCGAACGGTGGTATTCGCAGACCCTGCGGGTTCGCTAGGCGGCGGTCCGCCAGGTACCGCGCGAACCAGCGGCATATATCGCTGGTATGCGTATAGCCAGACAAGCAGCGCTCTGCCTGATTGCGTCCTTCGTACTTGGTCAGGCGTCCGCCGCAGCGCAGTCAGAACTGAACCCGTACGGTATTTTCGCTGGAGCGCGCGCGTATTGGGAGGCACAACGCTATCCTCGCAACATCGAGTATGTTGTCGTGATTCGCGTAAGCGACGGGGCGGTAAAAACCAACCACTACGTAACCGATTACCAAGCGCGCACGAACCTAATCTATGTCGATCCGGTCAGCTCCGAAGAGCGCGCCCATCCGCATTACGTTCGCGGTGAATTTAATTTTGGAATCATGGGCGCCCCGATCGGGAAGCCGGATCCGCCGACCGACTGGCTCGGGGTGCCGATCATTGCGCCGAATTACAGTTTTGGGATAGCGCATTACACGCCGCCGCAGCAGCTCACCGATAAGCAGCTCATTGCAATTATCCGCCGCGAATACCCCAACCCGATGCCGACTCCAACACCGAAGGCGTCATCATCGCTGAAGATCATCGGCGATGTTACGGCGACTCATCGTCACTATGAAATGCATCTGTTGGGTACGGAGCCGTACGCGGAGGGACTCGCCTATCACCTCGCGCTTCGGCCGCTGGAAGACCCCGGCAAATATCGGTTGCGCGAACTCTGGATCGATACGAAGACCGGTGCGACCGTGAAGCTCGTCAGTGCGGGCAATTTTACCGACGGACCTGAGACATCCGTCCGGTGGACCGTCACGTTCAAGCAGATCGCCGGGGTGCAGTACATCGATACCGAGACCTCCGACGGACCACTCAATTTTTACGGCCGTCATTTTTCGCAAGCGTCCATTGCTTTCGAGGAGATCGCAACACCGTCGCGCACGTCGCTGCTGCATCCGATCTTCACACCGCAATCGGGAGAAGCGATATTAGTCGAACCGGATATTAGCCCATAATTCCCTGAAGGATTTCGTATGGGCGCGTTATATCTAACCGGGTCGCCTGCGGGCAAGTGGCGGAACTGGCAGACGCGCTGGATTTAGGTTCCAGTGGGGCAACCCATCCGAGTTCGAGTCTCGGCTTGCTCAGGTATCTATGCGGAAGTAGCTCAGTGGTAGAGCATCGCCTTGCCAAGGCGAGGGTCGCGAGTTCGAATCTCGTCTTCCGCTCCAGTTTCTCAAAATCAGCATAGACGGAGAATCCCACTGACCACGTCGACTCTCACCAAGCTGGCCCCGACTCAGGTCGAGCTTGAAATCCCGATCTCGACCGAAGAGCTTGCCGCCGCCGAAGACCGTGCTTTTCGCAAGCTTGCCCAGAAGGCGAAAGTTCCGGGATTCCGTCCCGGTAAGATTCCGCGCAAGGTTTTCGAGCAGAACTACGGCAGCGATTCGATCACGAGCCAAGCGATGGAAGACGTGGTTCCGCAGGTCTATAGCCGCGCAATTCGCGAGCACTCGCTCGAACCGGTCGATCGGCCCAAGATGGAGCTGCTCCCCGAGGAGGCCGGCAAACCGACTCGGATTAAAGCGATCGTTGATGTTCGTCCGCAGATCGAACTCAAAGCCTACAAAGGGCTTACACTCACACGCGAACCGGTCGTTATCACCGACGACGATGTCGAACGCAGTTTGCAGGCGTTGGCGCGCGATCGCGCAACATTAGTGCCGGTCGAACGAGCTGCCAAACTCGGCGACGTCGTGCAGATCGATTATGAGGGAAAGATCGATGATGTTCCGTTTGAAGGCGGAGCGGCGCAAGCGCAGAGCACCGAACTCTCGGAACAGCGGTTTATCCCCGGCTTTGCAACCGGAATCGCCGGCATGACGATCGGTCAAACCAAGGCGATCGAAGCCGTTTTCCCGGCCGATTATCAGAAAACTGACCTTGCCGGAAAGGCGGCGATCTTTACCGTCACGCTGCATGAGGTAAAAGAACAAGAGCTTCCGGTGATCGACGACGAGTTCGCGAAGGCCGCTTCACAAAACCAATCGGTCTCCGAACTGAAAGATGACATTCGCAAGCGATTGGAGTCGATCGCGCAAGCGAAATCGCGGCGTGCTTTGGGCAATCAGCTCATGGACACACTCATTGCGCAGTATGATTTCCCGCTACCGCAGGTTATGGTTGACCGCGAGGTCGAGTCGATGCTCTCGGATGCGGCCGGCGAGGCATCCAAAGTCGGCGTTCCGTTTCCCGATTATCTTGAGGCGATCGGCAAGACGGAGGATGATCTGCGAACCGAGTTTCGCGGCGGCGCGGAGACCCGCGTTAAAGGCACACTGGTTCTCGAAGCGATCGCTAAAGCCGAGAACATCAATGCGACCCCCGCCGATATTGCAAACGAACTTCAGGGCCTTGCCGACCAATACGGCCGACCGGTTGAACAGATTCGCAGCGCGCTCGGAAACAACGTGCTTTCGCTAATGGACGGGATCGTGCGCAGCAAGACCGTCGAATATCTTCTCGAACAAGCTGAACTTGAAGAAGCAACCAACGCCGCGTCGTCGTAGTTACCAACAGTAGTACACCGGTCGTCCGAGGAGAATTGCAATGGGTCATTTGGTACCAATGGTCGTCGAGCAGAGCGCCCGCGGGGAGCGCGCCTTCGATATCTATTCACGCCTGCT
>JALYVT010000131.1 GCA_030853105.1 Vulcanimicrobiota bacterium | reverse complement strand
CGCTTGATCTCAACCCGTTGGCGCAATTTTTATCAGCCCTCGCGTCGCGACATTATGACCGGCTTTCGCACCGTGAAATTGTAAGGAGAGACTGTGGCAGTATCGGACGGCGTCCTGGTTGAGCGGGAAAGCACCGTAAGACGGTTTGTGCTCGGCGTTGGATTGTTTTTGGCAATCGCGATTATCGGACTGATCATCGTGAAGTGGCTGCCTTATTGGCATAAGTCACTCGTTGCCGCCCAAACGCACAGCATCGGCGCTTCGATCGTTAGCGGAAAAGCGGTCGCGCCGCAAAGCGTGGGGCTGGTCGCAGCCTGGCAGTATGCGGTCGCGTATTTTATCGCGGTCTGGCAGGCCGTCGTTCTTGCGCTCCTCATCGGCGCGTCAATTCAAGTCTTTGTGCCGCGGCGCTGGCTGCTCAAACTCATCGGTTCCGATGGTGCGAAATCGGCGGCGGTTGCGAGTGCGGCATCGCTTGCCGGAATGATGTGCACCTGCTGCGCCGCGCCGATCGTGGTTGGATTGCGTCGACAGCGCGCAAGCATGGGCAGCGCCATTGCGTTTTTTCTCGGCAATCCGGTACTCAACCCCGCGACCTTGGTCTTCATCGGTTTCGTATTAGGGTGGGCGTTCGCCGGAATACGCTTGGCATTCGGGTTAGGATTGGTCGCGCTGGCGGCTTGGATTGCGAATCGTTACGCGCGCAGCGGTGTAACCGAGCAAGAAGTCCACACGTTCGCACCCTCGGCAATCGAAGACCCTAAGCGTACACCGCTCGGAATCGCAGCGGCATGGTTTAAGGAACTTTGGTTTGAGATCTACACGCTTTTGCCGGGATACATCATCATTGTCTTGATTCTCGGCGGCCTGCGAGCCTGGCTATTCCCGCCGGGACTAACCATTCACGCAAGCGGTGTCGGAGCCGTCGCGGTTTTAGCGCTGGTCGGATCGGCATTTGTTATCCCAACGGCCGGCGAAGTCCCGATCATTCAAACCCTGCTGCATGCCGGCATGGGCCCCGGCCCAGCGACCGCCCTGCTCATCACGCTTCCGGCAATAAGCATTCCATCACTCTTTATCGTTCGCAAAGTTTTCCCCGCGCGCTTGCTCGTCGCTGTTTTTGGATGTGTGATTGCTGTCGGAATTGTCGCGGGGATTGTTGCGATGGCCGTATTCGCGGGTCACGCATAGCAATGACGAAGCAAGATATTTTGCGCTTGACGCACCTTTCCAGCTGCGCCGGTTGAGCCTCCAAAATGGACGCGTCCGTTCTCGCGCAAGTCTTGCGCGATTTGCCTCCGATTGACGACCCGAACGTCTTAGTTGGAACCTCTACCGCAGACGATGCCGGCGTATTTCGAATATCCGATGAGATGGCGCTGGTTCAAACGGTCGACTTCTTTACGCCGATCGTCGATGATCCGCGCAGTTTCGGGCGCATCGCTGCCGCCAACTCGCTGTCGGATGTGTATGCGATGGGCGGCAAGCCGCTCACGGCGCTTGCAATTGCTGCTTTCCCTGAAGATCTCGATCCGAGTATTCTTGGCGCGATTCTCGCCGGCGGCGTAGAGAAGGCTCGGGAAGCCGGCATCAGCGTCATCGGTGGACATACGGTGAAGGATTCGGAGCCGAAATACGGTCTATCGGTGACCGGTATCGTGCATCCCGACCGGATCATTCGCAACGATGGCGGGCAAGCGGATGATGCACTTATTCTTACCAAGCCGCTCGGTACCGGAATCCTCACGACCGCCAGACGCCGCGATCTCATCGACGACGCCGCACTGCAGCCTGCGATCGACGCGATGCAATCCCTCAATCGTGCCGCCTGCGATGTTATGATCGAATGCAGCGCGCACGCTGCCACCGATATCACCGGCTTTGGATTCATCGGGCATCTGCTGGAGATGACCGGCGGAAAGCTGGGTGCGCAGATTCATGCGAGTGCAGTTCCTCTGCTCGATGGTGCGTTGCAGCTTGCCGCCGACGGCGTTGTCCCCGGTGGAACGCGCACCAATCTTGCGAACGCGCTCAATACGGGCGTGCTTTTTGCAGGCGATGTTACCGAAGCGCTGCGGTTGGTGCTTTGCGATGCACAAACGTCGGGCGGTTTATTGATCGCCGTCGCTCCGCATGAAAAGCAGCAAGCACTCGCGGAACTTGAAGCGCATTCGATTATTGCTGCGGAGGTCGGAACCTTAACCCAATCGATGAGCATCAGCGTGATCTGACAGCCGTAATTCGAAGTCGGCGGATCAGGGAGTTCTGCAACCTTTCTACCTAAGAACTGTTTATCGCAGATATGCAAAGTATTAAGGAACTTCAACGCCGCCCGTCGCCCGGAGGTCGCCCACAACCGCTCGCTTTTGACGGGAAGTCGCTGTGGATGGGCTCGTGGGATACCGACCGACTCTACGAGATTGAACCCAAGAGTGGGAAAGTTCTCAATGAAACCGACGCACCCGGAAAACCCTACGGCATCGCCGTACTCGGAAATGAGCTGCGAGTTGTCGTT
The DNA here is from genome assembly GCA_030853105.1 of Vulcanimicrobiota bacterium. Lineage (GTDB taxonomy): Bacteria > Vulcanimicrobiota > Vulcanimicrobiia > Vulcanimicrobiales > Vulcanimicrobiaceae > JALYVT01. The sequence continues at coordinate 4,212 of JALYVT010000131.1, read as the reverse complement.
TCTATCGGCGAAGAGGACGATCGTTATTTTTTCCGGTTCGTTCCAGGAACAGGTTTTGACCTGGCGAGCAAAACTGCGTGCCCTGAACTTACCGGATCACATCTGGCTACCGACGGCGCGCTTCTTTACCTCGGTCAAATGGGAAATCGCCGTATCCTTGTTCTCGATGACACCTACAAGATTCAGCGGGAGATTCCGCTGCCGACGCGCATCGGTGGAATGAGCCTGCACGACGGGATTCTCTACGTTATTGCAGCTGACGAAGAGTGGGAGAACTTGCAGTTCGCGACGCTCGACATTCTTGCGCCGGAGCCCGTGATAAAGCCGATCGCCTCGATCCCGTTCGACGCGCGCGCACTCGCGTTCGACGGCACCGCCTGGTGGACAAGCCACCGCGAGGCCAGCGAAATCGTTTCGTTCACCGTTTAGCATCGCGTGGCGGCAACGGGCAAGTGCCCAACTATTAGCCTGCAAGCGCGAAAACCTCCGTCACTACCAGACGACATGCGGCGTTTGAGGTTTGTGTTGCGCACCCTCATTTGTACCTGTCTTGCGCTGACAGCCTTTCAACCGGCCACCGCCGCAACATGGCAGCCGCTCGGTTCCGCATTTGTAAAAATTATGCAGCCTGCAGCAGCTGATTTAGACGCCGCGCAATTCGGAACGCGGCAATGGAAAGTTCGGTTTCACAATGGCGTGCTCGAAGCCGCTTCCGTACAGAAAACTCTGGACATTCTTCCTTTCCCGCCATCGGTTGACACCGCAACTCTGGGAGCCTATGGAACGCAACCTGCCGAGACTCTACGGGTCCGAAACGGATGGCTCGCGGCATATGATCATGGAGAATTCGGAGGCGCGCTGTGGCAGTTCTCCTCGGACGGCTCATCCGGCCATCGGCTCCTCCAGGTTCCAACGGACGGGCTCATACAGTATCACGACGAAGTTCTTGCCGAAACCGGTTCTGCGGCCCCGTTCTTTTTTAAGCCGCTACGCATCCATCGATTCGCTTTTCGCGAAGGAAATTGGCAAGAAATCGGACATGTCGATTTTCCCTACGATATAGTTCAACTCAAGATTCTCGGGGGTGAGCTATATGGAATTGCGGGGGTCGGGGACGCAGAAGTCCTCGCCCGGCTAGATCTTTCTGGTCATTTTCAGCAACTCGAAGCGCTTCCCGCAAAACTGCTCGTCTCCGCACTTGCACGGTCCGAGCGGGGTGATTTCGCCGTTGGTGCAAGCGGCTACGTTCTATCGCTGCATCGGGTCGCGAATGGGTTCGAGTCGGATTGGTACGCGCCGCGCGACTGTGTCGGCTACACCACCGAGAACAATACCGAAGGGCAGCGTTGTATTGGAAGGCCGCAATCCGCCTCCTATGTCCACCGCTTTTCTTCTGTTGCGGATATCCTCGCCACGTCCTCGGATGGTAATTGGCTATTGACCTATCGCACCGGCAAGCTCATGCATGTCGTCGGGAATTCGTTTCAGCTCGCCGCCTTGCCGAATTATCGCGACGCGTATTTCCGAATGATCGAGAATACGGGAAGCGATCCAATTGTTCTGGCAAATACGGGACTGTTTGTTCGCCGCTCCGGGGTTTGGCAGCGAATCGGGCCGGCTCGCGCCGATTGTCAGGGGCTTGTGGGCGTCACGTCTGAGGCTGCGTGATGCATAACCTTTGCAGACGGTCATCGCGGAATCGAGCGCATTGGATTCGATGGTTCGCTCCGCGCACCGTCGGCATTGCACGGTGACGCGGGACTTCTCACTCCTGGTTTATCAGGCGATGGCTGGTTTTCGGAGAGCCAAGCGCCGTTTATTGGGCACCTTACAGCCGGCGGAAGAACCGAAGAGCTTGCGATGAGTTCACCGGTGAGTTCACTCTAACGAGGGACCAACGCCATTTGGTTTAGCGAAAGCGATCAACGGCACTACGGGTTTATTGACCGCTCTGGAAAACCTCATGAACTTTCGTGGGAGCTTGGTTCCGCAATGTCTCCCGTATTGTCAATCCAGGGTGCCGTAAAAGGCGCTTGGCTGCGTGAACTGTTTCCCGGATCACGAATATTTGTGCGTCACCTCGATGCGAACGGTAAGTACGACAACGCATACGCCGGCGGCGTAACAAAGACAACGGTGACTGCCGACGGTGTCCTTTGGGCTCAGAGCGAAGGCTGGCCGACTATTCTTCGACTGACCGAGTCGGGTGATCTGCGGCGCTTTCTGTTGCCATGCGCCGATCCCTATTTGCGTGTTCTGCGCGGCCCCCACGATGGTGTGTGGTTTATCAGTCACGACGCGGGATGCTCTGGGAGCGTCGAAAGAGATGGTATACACGTTGGAAATCTCCCCAGGGAAGAAATCACCAGCTACCTCTAACTCAGTCGCTTTCGCGACGTTTCGGTCGAACGTCTTGGCAGGTGAGTGAGGATGTGATAGTTAAGTGATTACTTAACTATGCTTAGCCAAAGTCCGACACTCGATCTTATGTACCAAGCCCTGGCGGATCCCACAAGGCGGCTCATTCTGGACCGTCTCACCCGAAGTCCCGCGACGGTCAGCCAGATTGCAAAACCGTTTGCGATGTCGCTCCCGGCGATCGTTCAGCATCTCGGCGTCCTTGAACGCAGCGGCCTGGTTCGCACGGAAAAACTCGGACGGGTTCGCACCTGTCGCATCGAGCCGGTCGCGATGCGCAATGCGGAGCGCTGGATCAGCGAGCGGCGCACGCTCTGGGAACGGCGCCTCGATCGGCTGGGCGCCTATCTGGCTAAGCAAACCGATTGAACGTAGGAGATAAAAACGTGACTGATCGATCCGTAACCCACGCCACCTTCGTTGTTGAACACGCTTACAAAGCCGCGCCAGCCAAGGTCTTTGCCGCATTCGCGAGTAGCGACGCGAAGGCGCAGTGGTTTGGCGCACCCGACGATGCCGTTAACCCCAACCTAAAGCTCGATTTCCGCGTCGGCGGAAAAGAGACAACGAGCGGCGGCATGGGTGCTCCGGTCTACAAATACGAAGCCGCCTATCAAGACATTGTTACCGATCAGCGGATTGTCACGACCTACAACATGTGGACGGATGACGATCTGATTTCGGTCTCCGTGGCGACGATCGCGCTGCGCGCCGAGGGGGACACCACGCACCTTACGTACACCGAACAAGGTGCTTTCTTGGACGGAAAAGACCAGCCATCCGACCGCGAACACGGTACGCGCGAAATGCTTGTTAACGCGCTCCCGCGATACCTCGAACGTGCCTAGCCTCGCCTGCTGAAATCGTTTAAATCTCGCTCTTTCGCGCTGCGTCACTGCTTTGCAGGGCTTAGCGTCGCAAAAAGGGGCACTCGCATTCTGCCAGGCGCGGAGCATTCGCCAGAGCAAGGGAGTTGAATGAGAACTGTCGCGTTACTCCTAAGGAACTAAGATTGAACAAGCACAGCAGAGGCAAGCGAGTCCTGAAACGGGAGCGATTACACAGAGTAATCTCAATAGAGCGCGAGATCGAGCGATTTCACCATCGCGAACATTTAAAGCGAAAAGGTCGCGTCCGGTTATTAATAATTCTCGGTTTCGTTATTCTGGAATTAGCGTTGCTACCAAGATACCATTTCTTGGGTGCTCTAATCGCCTTTGTCGTGGCCAGCGTCGTGTTTCTGGCACTGTACAAAGCCTTCGACTATTAAAGGGCTTGGATTCCACGGAGCTTTTTTTTAGGAACGAATCTAAGACGGCTAAACCTGAGCGCCTGGCGGATACTTTCCCCGATGCCCATTAAAGTGACGTTCCCAGAGCCATTTCCAGCAACGCTCAGGCGGAGGCGGCACCTTCATTTCGAGCCCATTCGGAGTGCGTAGGTTGAGCCAAAGTCCACAACCGCCATGTGCTCGAATCGCAGTCATATACCACTTGGGATATAGGTCAGGCGACCGAGTATGCGGCTGGCACGAGGTGAACCCGAAAGCCAGCCCAATGGCCACGAGGCGCAAGCATGTCATAGAGTTTAGTTCGGCGGGAGGCGGAAAAAGCACCTAGTTTTGTGGCCTCTTCGGTAACCCGTTGTTCGATCAGCCTCCGCGCGAACGTTTCCATTGCACGCCTAATGTTAGCGCCGGGATAAGATGGACCCAGTTATGCCGCGTTAAGACGGACCCACCCGGCGCCTAGTTTTGCCGTCGGTGGGCGATGCCCCTTGGCGGCTCTTCATGCG
>JALYVT010000130.1 GCA_030853105.1 Vulcanimicrobiota bacterium | reverse complement strand
CCGAGGAGCCGCCGCCGGGCTGCACGCCCATAACCGTACGACCGGGGCGCAAACCGCCGGCGATCTCGATCAGTTCACGAACCGTCGTGCCGAGCGCAACTTCATAATTTCCCGGCTTCTGGACATGCCCGCTAATCGACACGATCTTGTACCCTGTCGACTTCGCGGTTCCCACCGATGCGAACCACTGCGCGCCGCGCTCCAAAATCGGCACCAAGTACGCGAGCGTCTCAACATTGTTGACGACCGTCGGCATTTGATACAGCCCGGCAACCGCCGGAAACGGAGGTTTGAGTCGCGGCTCGCCGCGCTTACCTTCGAGCGAGTTCAGCAGCGCGGTCTCTTCGCCGCAGATGTAGGCGCCGGCGCCGCGATGCACGGTGACTTCCACATCAAAACCGCTGGCGAAGAGATTCTTACCGACATACCCCGCTTTGCGCGCGGCCTCAAGAGCCTCCATGAAAATCTGATAGCCGCGCTTGAACTCGCCGCGAATATATATGAATGCATGATGCGCGCCGATTCCGTAGGCGCCGAGCAGAATGCCTTCGAGCACCAAATGCGGCGTCTCTTCGAGCAGCATATGATCCTTAAACGTACCCGGCTCGGCCTCGTCGCAGTTGCAAACCAGATAGCGTGGAGCATCGTTCTTCGGCAGAAACGACCACTTCTTGCCGGTCGGAAATCCCGCGCCGCCGCGACCTCGCAAACCCGATTTGTCGGCTGCCTCTAACACATCCGCGCCCTTCATCTCCTTGAATGCGCGTTCGAGCTGTTTGTAGCCGCCTTGCTTGCGGTACACATCGATGTCGCGCAAGTTCAACTCGCCGATGCCTTTGGTCAAGACTGGAACAACCGGCACTATTCTTGAATCACTTTCTCAAAACGATCCGGGTCTTGATAGATCACGCGCTCCTGCGTGCGCCCGCGAAACCGCGCATCCTCGGCGAGCAGCCGATCGATCATAATCACTCCACTTCGGTCGCCGATGCCGCCCGCATTATTTGGATTACTCACTCCCTGCGCCCCAGCCGACTTCTCGCCGGTGCTGACTTGCGTATCTTGTTCGACCGCCCAAGTCGGACCCGGCATGACGGTCTGAGGCAGCGGCTCAACCGCATATGTTCCCCCGCGCATCGCGACCAGCATGTCGTCGATCATCGCCGGCGTAAGATCGTAGACGAACTCCAGATTGACCTGCATGCATGTCGCCCGATCGCACGCCGCCAAACACTCAACTTCTTCATACGAAAACAACCCGTCGCTCGTCGTTTCGAAGTGTCCGATCCCAAGCTGCTCGCGAAAATACGCATGAATATCTTCTGCGCCGTTGATAACGCACGCCAACCCGCGACAGACCTGCAGCATATACTTCCCGACCGGCCGCCTGAAAAACAACGTGTAAAACGAAACCGTCGATTCCACAACCGCCTGCGTAAGATTCAGTAATTGAGCGCACGCCGCCATCGCCTCTTCACTCGCATACCCTTCTTCAGCCTGAAACAGATGAATGATCGGCAACAACGCCGACCGCGAATCCTCATACTGCGCAATCAACTCCAAACACTTCGGCCTCAACCGCTCGAAGAGCGCCGCAAAATCACTCATACGACACCTCAAATATCGCCGATGTTTTCGCTTCAGCTTGGGAGGTGTGGCTCGACCGGGAGAGCTCTAACTTTTTTGACCTCGCCCGCCCTTCGACAGCGGATTCGCACAGCGAATCCTTGCTCAGGATGACATTGGGTTCAAAACTTTGTTCCGTCAAAACAGTAGGCAGCGACCTGTCACCCCGAGCAAGGGTTCGTGGTGCGAACCCGCTGTCGAAGGGTGCACGACGCAGATTTCCCAGCGGTTCAGCAACGGAACTATGTTCGACAAACAACCGAAGCGAAAACATCACCGATCAACCTCACCAAACACGGGATCAAGCGATCCAATCATGACAACGAGGTCGGCAATCAGGTTCCCCGGCGCCATCCCCTTCAACGCCTGCAAGTTGTACATCGAAGGTGGGCGCGTTCGCACCCGATACGGTTTGTTTTCGCCGTTGCTGACGATGTAGTAGCCGAGTTCGCCGCGCGGTCCCTCAACCGCTTGATAGACATCGCCGGGTGGAACGCGGATGCCCTCGCTGACGATCTTGAAGTGGTGAATGAGCGCTTCCATCGAGATCGCGATCGCCTCTTTGGGGGGCGCTGCAATTTTGGTGTTGTCGGTCATGATCGGGCCGGGTTTCATCGCAGCGTGAACTTGTTTGACGATCCGCATGGCTTGATCCATCTCATCCAAACGCACTAAGAACCGTGCGTATGCGTCGCCTTCTTGACGCATCGGCACATCGAAATCATACTTCTCATAGCCGCTATACGGGAACGCTTTTCGCACATCGTACCCAATGCCGCTCGCGCGCAACGACGGGCCGGTCAAGCCCCACTGAATCGCCGCCTCGGGTGAAATAACGCCGATATCAATCGTGCGGTCTTGAAAAATCGGGTTTTTCTGCAGCAGTCCGCGCAGTTCGTTCATACGAATCGGAAACTTCTGAATAAGCGCATCCAGTTTTGCGGTATAGCCTTCGGGCAGATCGCCATTGACGCCGCCGATACGCAAGTAGTTGGGATGCATCCGCGCGCCGCCGGTGGCTTCTTGCAGATCGAGAATGTTTTCGCGTAGATCGAAACAGTAGAACAGAACCGAGAGCGCGCCCAAGTCGATACCGTGCGTGCCCAGCCACACGCAGTGCGATGCGATGCGGGTAAGTTCGGTCTGCAGCACACGAATTTGCTGAGCACGCTCGGGAACCTCGTTGGTTATGCCGAGCAGCTGCTCGACGCCAAGAACGTAGCAGAGCGCATTGGATTGCGGCGCTAAGTAGTCCATCCGTTCGATGACCGTTTGCGCCTGCGTCCAAAACAGATTTTCGGCGCTCTTCTCGATTCCGGTATGCAGATACCCGATCTCGGGCTCAGCTTTGGTGACGGTCTCGCCTTCGATTTCGAGCATGATCTGCAGCACACCGTGGGTCGAGGGATGCTGCGGTCCCATCGAGAGCACCATCGCGTTGCCGTCCTGGGAGATGATCTCGGGCGTCAGCGGAGTTGCGCTGACGCTCATGGTTTGCTCGCGCGGGCTTTGGCGATCTGTTGCTGCAGCGCTTCGAGTGTGCGGCCGCTCGGCGGAGTTCCGGAAACCACATTACTCTTGAGCGCAAACGACGGACGCGGCGCGCGTTCGGTCGCTGGGCCGCGCAGCGGATAGTCTTTGCGCAGCGGATGACCGACCCAGTCGTTGGGCATTTGAATGCGGCGCATATCCGGGTGGCCTTCGAAGCTTATTCCGAACAGATCGAATACTTCGCGTTCGGCCCAATCGGCGGCTTTCCACAGATCGCTGATGCTGGGAACAACGAGTTGTTCGGCGCTCACGCCGCACAACAGACGAAAACGCGCGGGCGTACCGACATCGGCAACGCTCGTTGGAACGATCGGCAGTTTGAGCAGGTGATAGACAACATCGAACCGCGGAACCCGCTCTGGATAATCGACAGCGCCGATATCCAGCAGCATCGTGTAGCCATCGGATCTGAGCGCATCGATTCGGCTGCGTAACTGCGAGGGATCGATCCGCTCGATCTGCGCGTCGGCGATCGGCGGGCGCAGACTGGTTGGATCGGTGGCCGCGCCTCCGAGCGGTGGGGTCTGTGTGCTTGGCATCTATCCTCTTCGTTAAACGCGCGCGAGTACGCCGCCGCGGCCGCCTTCGCGGATCTGCTGCTGAATCAAATTGACGGCGTACAACAGACCATCCGGCGTCGGCGGGCAGCCCGGTACATACACATCAACCGGAATAATTGTATCGACACCCTGCACGATTGCGTAGTTATCGAACACCCCGCCGGAACTCGCGCACGCGCCCATTGAGATCACCCACTTCGGGTCGGCCATCTGATCGTACAGCCGTTTTACGACCGGCGCCATTTTTTGCGCAACGCGACCCGAGACGATCATTAAATCGGCTTGACGCGGTGAGGCACGAAAGACCTCCGAGCCGAGTCGCGCGATATCGTACTCCGACGAGGTGACGGTAATCATCTCGATTGCACAGCAAGCAAGGCCCATGGTGAGCGGCCAGACCGATGACGACTGCGCCCAACGCGCGACATCATCGAGCTTGGCAAGAAAAAATTGGCCTGGGCCTACCTCCACTCGAAACCGCCCTTCTTCCATACATATGCGTATCCGATTCCGAGCACAATTACAAACGCGATCATCTCGAGCAGTCCAAAGACGCGAAGCGCGTGCATCTGAACGGCCCAGGGGTAGAACGACGCCGCTTCAACATCGAAGATCACAAACAGCATCGCAATTAAATAGAAGCGCACTGGAAAGCGGCCTGAAACACTTGAGGTAGGCTCAACGCCGCATTCGTAGGCTTCTTCTTTTTGCGGATTCGGCTTGGCCTTCGCGAGCAGCCCCGGAAGGAGCGAGAAAGCCAGCGCGGCGGCTACAGCCACCGCCAGATAAATTGCAACCGGACCATAGGGATTCATCGCGCCTAATTTATTTCACAACCGTCTGAACTGACCTTCGACACACTCCTACGTCTTAAAGACCATCCGGATTGCGGTGCCGCTCGCGGTGTCGATCGTCACGGTTTCGGCGATTGCGCGCATAATTCGCAGCCCAAGCCCGCGCTCCGGGCGATTCTCCCGCTCGATAAAGCGACCTCCGTCGCAGACGTCTATCGAGAGCTTGCCCGCTGCTTCGTAATGGGCGAATAGCTCGACCGGCCCCGCAGGAGCACCCTCGTAGGCGTGCTCGACGGCGTTTACCAACGCTTCGCCGGTTGCTGTAAGGATATCGTCGCGCACGACGCTCTCGATGCCGATCGCACCCAAAAATGCGCCCAAGGCAGTACGGACGGGCTTGGTCTCGCCGGCCTGCGCGTGCAGACTAATTCGCAACTCCGAGCGGCCGGTCATGCGCGTTTACCTTCGTTTGCAAGATACGTCAGCGCGGATGCACGATCGTTGAAAATCTGGAAAACGCCGTTCAGACCGGCATACTGAATCACGCGGACAAATTGCGTGCTGCCGATCAGCAGCGCGACCGGCACGCGCTTTTCGGCGGCTGCACTGCGAAACCGAAGCAGTTCGGCAAGCGCCGTCGAGTCCGCATAGGTCACCTCGCTGCAATCCACCAGAAGCGCCGACTCGGAGCCTTTCACCAGTAGCGCCTCATTGATCTCCGCTCGACGCGCAATATCAAGTTCGCCTTCCAGCGCGATCACTTCGATCGAACTACTGTTCATGACGCTCTCCTCATGAGCCCGGAAAGAGCGGCACGAACGTTGCGCGAGTCGATTTGACTAAGCAGGTTGACCGGAGCCTCGCTCGCTTTTCGCGTCAATCGGCTGCTAAAGCCGACTTGAGCGTCTTCGGCCGAGACGCGCACCCCCGTAATTTCATCCACGGTGAAACCAATCGTCAGAATGGCAACGTCATCGCCGACCGCGCGACCGTTGAACACATGATTGTGAATGAACGTTGCCGGATCCAAGGTCGGATTCTCCGCCGATTTTGCGACAGCTTCCAAAAGAATCGCCTCGCCTTCAATAATGTTTCGCGAGTGTTCGATCGCTCCATCGGTGTAGAGCACCAGCATTCCACCCGGAACACTTTGGACGCGATGCGAGCGGAACTGCGTATCTGCTCCGGTTCCCAGCGGCGGCGCACCGAACTCAAGCATGCGCGGCGGCCTGCCGGGCTCGAGCAGAATCGGCGGCGGATGTCCGGCACTCGCATAGGTGAACTCGTAGGTTCTTGCATCCGCGAATCCGGCAACCGCGGTAACCATCGGCGCGCTTTGCGAAAACAGGTCGGTATTTACCCGAGAGAGCAGCGCGGCTGGATCGGAATCCAGCATCGATGAAGCGATCAAGGCTTGGCGAGCGCGGCTCATCGTCACCGCGGCGTCGATTCCATGCCCCGCCACATCACCAATCGCAAACAGGACGCGATTGCCGGGCAGTTCGATGGCATCGTACCAATCGCCGCCGACCTTGGTCTCTTCGGTTGCCGGTGTATAGGTAGCGCTAAATTGAAGCGAGGATAGCGTCGGCAAGCTGCGCTGCGAAAACGCCCCTTGCAGCTTATCGGCAATCAGCTTTTCGGTATCGTATGCAGCGCGTAGCGTGAGGATGCGGCGAGTCTCATCGTCGGCCTTGTTGCGCTGTTCCTCCAGCCGCGACCACAGGCGCGCTTGCTGTACGATAAACCAGGCCGCGAGGCCCACGATCAGCAAGACGACGACCAGCAAAAACAGACCGATTCTGTCGATGGCGCCGCTAGCGACGTCGTCAGCCGCCGCTTCACGCGCGGTTAAAACAGCATCGATCCGAGCAATATCGGCCCTGAAACGATCGATCAGCACCTTTCCGCGGCGCTCGATCGCGACCGGATTTTTCGTCTGCGAAGCCAGTACCGGCGCGGCTACCGAGCGCAGCCACTTCGTATTCACATCGTTCGCGTCATTGGCAGCGCTCAGTCCCGTCCGCAAGTTCAGGGAGTCGGCCCGCTTTTGCAACGAGTCGAGCGTGCCGGCAAGTTGGGCGCGGCCGGCCCGATAAGGCTGCAAGAATTGCGGATCGCGGGTCGCGGTGTAGCCGCGAATGCCGGTCTCTTCATCGAGTTGATATTTGAGCGCATTGAAAGCCAGTACCCGAGCCGTGCGGATC
>JALYVT010000129.1 GCA_030853105.1 Vulcanimicrobiota bacterium | reverse complement strand
AGCTTGCTCTCGGTTTGCGAATCGGCTGCAGGCAAGCCGGCGCCGACGTAAACAAAGACCCGATCGTTGTCGTAGTTCTGCGGATCGCCAAGCGGCTCTCCCTCAATCGGAACGATGCCTTTGCCGAGTTTCCCGGTCGATTCAGCGATAAGCTGCTCGGCCCACGCGCCGAATGCGCGGACAGTCGGATGCGTAACGATCGTGAGCTTGTCACGACCGGCTTTGGCTAAACCGCCGATGGCGGCGCCGAAGCGCGTGCCCGGAGCATCCTTCACGGCGGCCGTTTTTTCATTGGCATGCATTGCGCCGAGTCCGCGATCGAGCAGCAAGTTGATGTCGTATCCGGCGAGCGCCGCGGGTACGATGCCGAAGAACGAGAGTGCTGAGTAACGGCCGCCGATGTTCGGGTCGTTTGCATACGTTGCCCGGAAGCCGAGCTTCTTCGCCTCCGCCTCGAGGGTTGTTCCCGGATCGGTGATTGCGACGAAGTGCGAGGGAGCGCGGCCTGCATCGCCGATTGCTTTGCTGACCTTGTCGAAGAAATAGGCGAAGAACGCATTCGGTTCGGTGGTCGTGCCGCTCTTTGAGCTTACAATAAACAGCGTGCTTGCGAGGTCGATTGCCGATTCGAGTTCTTTGATTTGAACCGGGTCGGTCGAATCGAGAACGTGCAGTTGCGGAAAGCCGTCGATTTTCCCGAATGTTTCGCGCAGAATATCCGGCGCGAGCGAACTGCCGCCCATTCCGAGAACAACCGCGTGTTTGAACTCTTTGGCTGCCTGAGCCGCGAAGTTGGTGAGATTCGGAACCGATTCCAACAGATGCTGCGGAATATCGAGCCAGCCTAGAGCCGATTTGATAATTTTGATCGCATCAGTTTCGCTCGACCACGGGCTTGGGTCCCTGGCCCACAGCTTCTTTAAGAAGTCTGCATCGGTCAGTTGCGCTAGTGCGCTGTCGGCCGCCGCTTGGTTTGCGCCGAGCGAGAGCGCAACGCGCTGCACACCCGACGAAAGCTGCTGCTGTTTGTAGACGATCGCACCGAGCAAGGCCGCAAACGAATCCGAGAACGAACTCACACCCTCTTTCTGCAGGCCGCTTGTGACATCAAAGAGTGAAATTTTCGCATCTTGCAAGGCTTTGAGCGTCGCGCGTGCCTCATCGAGACTGGAGAGGACGCTGTCACGAACAACCACGCCATGATCGAGCAGCGCATCCAGCGTGTTCGGCGGCATCGTGTTGACGGTGTCTTTTCCAACTACCGTCTCGACGTACATGAGATCGGGATAGTTGGGGTTTTTGGTCGAGGTGCTCGCCCAAAGCGGACGCTGAACCGCGCCGCCCTTGTCGCGAATCGCATCAAATTCCGGCTCGTGAAAAAGCTCGAGAAACTTTTGGTAGATAAGCTTCATGTTCGCAACGCCGGTTTTTCCCAACATCGGTTCGAGTTTCTCGCCTTTGTCGATCTTCGCCTGAATCAATTTATCGACGGCGGTATCGATTCGGCTGACGAAGACGCTGTTGACCGACCGGATCGCATCGATCGGAAGATTTTTATCGAGCCGCGCTTTAAGACCGTCAATGTAAGCTTGAGCGGTCTTCTCATACATTTCAAGCGAGAAGATCAAGGTGACGTTGATGTTCAATCCCTCGGCGATGCACGCGGTGATCGCGGGAACGCCTTCGTTCGTTCCCGGAATCTTCACCATCAAATTTGGGCGCGCAACCCGCTTCCACAAGTCTTTTGCCATGGCAATTGTGCCGTCGGTATCGTGAGCTAAGAGCGGCGAGACTTCCAAACTGACAAAGCCGTCGTTACCGCCGCTGGAATCGTACACCGGTCTGAATAAGTCGCAGGCGCTTTGAATATCTTGGATTGCGAGGTCCCAGAACAGCGCGTTGGCGTTATGCTCTCTGCCGAGTAGCGATTTGAGTTGGGCGTCGTAGTCGTTCCCGGTGCCGATGGCTTTTTCGAAGATCGTCGGGTTAGACGTCATTCCGCGCAGCCCCTGATCGATGAGACTCTTGAGTTCGCCGGATGCAAACATGCTGCGGCGCAGATTATCAAGCCAAACGCTTTGGCCGGCGTCGAGTAGTTCTTTGAGTTGGTTTTCCATGAATGCTCCTAGCGGCGAACTGGTGTAAAATGTTCTAAGGCGGCTTTTGCAATCGCCTCCGGCGTAAAACCGAACGACTGCGCGATATCGGCGGCCGGGGCCGATTCTCCGTAGTGATCGATTCCGTATGCGAGCCCGCGCAGACCGACCCAGCGCTCCCAGCCGAGCGTCGCAGCGGCTTCGATCGACATCCTAGCGCTTACGTCGGGCGGCAGAATCCGGTCGCGATAGGTTTGCGGCTGGGCCGAAAATAACTCCCAGCACGGCATCGAAACCACGCGCGTTCGCAGTCCGCCTGCCTGCGTCAGCTTCGCGGCGCCGACGGCGAGCGACACCTCCGAACCGGTTGCAATCAGGATCAAGTCCGGCGTCCCGTCGCAATCGCTGAGCACGTACGCGCCTTTTGCTACGTCGGCCTCACGCGCGCCTAAGAATGGAACCTTTTGCCGCGTGAGAACCAGCGCCCACGGCTCGTTCTTTGGAGCGACCATCAGCTTCCAGGCTTCAAGAACCTCGACTGCATCGGCAGGCCGCACAACGTTGAGCTTCGGCGTTGCACGCAGGGTCGCAAGCTGTTCGATCGGCTGATGCGTCGGTCCGTCCTCGCCTAAGAAGAACGAGTCGTGAGTGAGTACGTAGATGGCGTGCAGCTCGCTGAGCGCCGCCAGCCGCATTCCGGCCTTCATGTAGTCGATGAAGTTGAAGAAGGTTGCGCCGAACGGCAATAATCCGCCATGCAGCGCGATACCGTTGTTGATCGATGCCATTGCGTGTTCGCGTACGCCGTAATGAATGTTGCGGCCGCCGTAACTGCCCGGTTCAAAGTCGCCGCAATCCTTCAGGTACGTTTTCGTTGACGAGTCAAGATCGGCCGACCCGCCGACTAACTCCGGCAAGTCCTTGGCAATCGCATTCATCACCGTGCCGCCGACATCGCGCGTGGCAAGGTTATCGGCGTTCTCTGCGGTGAACGCCGGCCAGTTCAGCGCTGGTAGCTTGCCGCCGCGGATTCGTTCCAGTTGAGCGGCTAACGCGCCATTTGTCCCCTTCCAGCTTTCGTACTCGCGCTGCCAAGTTGTTTGAAGCTTCTCACCGTCTGCACCGAGCGCGCGATAAAACGCCAGCACGTCGTCGGGCACGTAGAAGTCGGGTTCGAGCGGCCAGCCGAGCTCCTCTTTGGTTTTTTTCACATTATCCGGGCCGAGCGGCTCGCCGTGCGCCTTGAACGAATCCTGTTCGGGCGAGCCGTAGCCGATGTGTGTGCGCACCGCGATGAACGACGGGCGATCGGTGACTGCCTTCGCTTGCGAAATCGCTACATCGATTGCTTCGACATCGTTACCGTTGTCGCGCTCGACAAACGCAGTTTGAAAGCCGTACGCCGCGAAGCGCGCAACCATGTCTTCGGTAAAGGTGACATCGGTCGGCGCCGAGAGTGTGACGTGATTGTCGTCATACAATAGAATCAGTTTGCCGAGCTGGAGGTGCCCGGCGAGCGAAGCCGCCTCGGAGGCAACGCCCTCCATCAAATCACCGTCGCTGCACATGCAATAGGTGAAGTGATCGACGATCGCTTCGCCGTAAGCGGCGCGCAAATGCGCCTCCGCGATCGCCATGCCGACGGCATTGGCAACACCTTGCCCGAGCGGGCCGGTGGTCGCTTCGACTCCGGGCGTATGATGAACTTCGGGATGCCCGGGCGTCTTGCTGTTCATCTGCCGAAACGATTTGAGATCATCCAGGCTCAGATCGAAGCCCGTTAAGTACAGCATCGAATACAGCAGCATCGACGCGTGACCCGCGCTCAGAATAAAGCGGTCACGGTTGAACCAATCCGGGTGCTTGGGATTGAACCGCAGATGTTTCGACCAAAGCGTGTACGCGGTCGCGGCCGCCCCGAGCGGCATCCCGGGGTGCCCGGATTTCGCCTTTTGGACGGCGTCAACCGAGAGAAACCGGATCGCATTGATGCGCTGTTCGTCGTCCCGGGTATTCGGCACAGAATCTCCTCTATAATAAGAAAGGGAGGGCAAGGGTGGTTCGCCTGGGGCACTCACTCCCACTCTTACCCAGTTTTTGCACTCGCGTTCCACCGCAGCTTTGTCCTGCGATAGATGTCCCCTAAGCCAGGATTCGCAACCTCTGTGTCATCCTGGGCAAGGAGATTCGGCGCTGCCGAATCCTGCTGTCGAAGGGCGCTGTCGAAGGGCGCAGTCGAAGAATGCCGTACCACGCGGCGATGGATTATGCTCAGATGCAAGCTGCAATTGAGGCGCTGCTTGCTTCTCCCGACCAGATGACCCAGAAGACCGGCGAGGTGGTCGATAGGGTCATCGATGCGCTCGATACCGGGCGCCTCCGGGTTGCCCAACCGCAAGGCGACGCATGGATCGTTAACGCTTGGGTCAAACAGGCGATCCTGTTATATTTCCGCCGCCACGACAGCCAGATAATTGGCGAGTCACGCGGGCTGATGTTCTACGATAAAGTTCCCACGAAGACAAATTTTGCCGAACTCGGAGTACGCTGCGTGCCGCCGGGCGTCGCGCGCTACGGTTCGTTTTTGGGCCGGGGCACGATCTTGATGCCGGGGTACGTCAACATCGGTGCATATGTTGACGAAAACTCCATGATCGACACCTGGGCGACGGTCGGTTCGTGCGCGCAGATCGGCAAGAACGTGCATCTCTCCGGCGGAGTCGGCATCGGCGGCGTGCTTGAACCGCCGCAGGCGCAGCCGGTTATTATTGAAGACGGCGCATTCGTCGGCTCGCGCTGCATCGTGGTTGAAGGCGTGCGGGTCGAGCGCGAAGCCGTGTTGGGGGCCGGCGTTGTGCTCACCGCGAGCACCCCGATCGTCGATGTGCGCGGCGGCTCGGCGATCACCACAAAGGGCCGAGTCCCATCTCGCGCGGTTGTCATCCCCGGAACCATTCCCAAGAAGTTCCCGGCCGGCGAGTACAGCGTGCCGTGCGCTTTGATCATTGGAACGCGCAACGAGTCGACCGATAAGAAGACCTCGCTCAATGCAGCGCTGCGTGACTTCGAGGTTGCAGTATGAATCCGCGCGTCAACGAGATCGGCGCATCGCTGATTCGCGAGATTGCCGCCAAGCGGCGACCGACGTCATGCGATCTGGGACTCGGCGAGCCGTCGCTGCGGCCAAATCCCGCGCACTTGGCCGCCGGAATGAAATATGCCGCCGAACACGGCCTCAAATATACTGCGAACGCGGGCGATCTCGAACTGCGCGAATGGATCGCGCGGCACTACAACTATCCCAATCTGAATGCGCCGGAGAATGTTTGCATTACGACCGGATCGCAAGAAGCGATGTACGTCGCGATCAAGACGCTTCTCGATCCGGCGCGTGACGAACTGCTGATCGTTGAACCGGCCTTCCCCTCGTACGCAAAGATGGCGATGCTTGAGGGGGTTGCGACGCGCGGGGTCGTGATGGACGAAGCCGCAGACTTCGCGTTTGATGCGCAGGCAATCTTAGCCGCGGTCGGCGAGCGCACCCGCGCAATTGTCATCTGCTCGCCGAACAATCCGACCGCGCGCGTAATCGATCGGGCCACGGTGCGCGCGATCAGCGATGCATTGCTGGCGCGCGCCGGGCAGCCGATTTGGGTTATCCACGACGAAATCTACCGCGAACAAACGTTCATCGATAACGCGGGCTATTTTGCCGAGACCTATCCCCACACGATCGTTACTAATTCGGTGAGCAAAAGCAACGCGCTCACGGGACTGCGGCTCGGCTGGGTGCTTGCGCCGACCGAGATCGCGCCCTCCATCGTAAAAGCGCACGCCTGGGTCACATCATGCGCGGATACATTCGGGCAGCAAGTCGCGCTGCATATTTTTCGGCAGCCTGATGGGCTCATCGAGCATGGCTCGTGGTACGTTCAGCAGCGCAGCCAGGTTATCCAAGCATTACGCAAAAGCAAACTGCGCTTCATTACCCCCGAAGGCAGCTTCTATGCAGCGATTGCGCTTCCGTCGGGCCTATCATCGCTGCAAGCAGCGCACGAATTGGCCGACCTTCACGACGTGATCGCCATTCCCGGAATCGCATTCGGCCCGGCATTCGAAGGCTGGCTGCGCATAAGCTGGGTCGCGCCCATCGAGATCGTTCGCGAAGGCATCACCCGAATCGCCGACTTCATCTCGGGATATCGTAAATAGCAGAGTAGTGGTACAGTGGTGAGGTGGAACGACTACGTTTGCGCCCAGATGGGCCGGCCGCGGCGGCTGCAAGAGCATTCGGCGTTGACTTGACGCTCACCGAGCGAAATCTTTCTCTCACGCCGACCGAGCGTCTACGGAGACTTGAGGGGTTCGTGAACGGTGTCGCCGACATTAAAAAGGCGACGCGGGACCCTCAATAGTCTAGGCGCCTGCGCGCGTTGTTGAACAAACCTCGTTGCCCAACAATCCCGGATTCGCAAGGGTTCACAACTGGTCACGCCGTCTTCGCAATGCCTGTCATCCTGAGCAGACTTCACCTCCGGTGAAGCCACAGGATTCGCAATGCCTGTCATCCTGAGCAGACTTCACCTCCGGTGAAGCCACAGGATTCGCAATGCCTGTCATCCTGAGCAGACTTCACCTCCGGTGAAGCCACAGGATTCGCAATGCCTGTCATCCTGAG
>JALYVT010000128.1 GCA_030853105.1 Vulcanimicrobiota bacterium | reverse complement strand
GTATATCAACAGCCCGGGCGGCAGCGTCACCGCGGGCTTAGCGATCTACGACACGATGCGCTTCATCAAGCCGCATGTGGCGACGATCTGCGCCGGGATGGCCGCCTCGATGGCTTCGATCCTTTTGACGGGCGGTGAGAATACCAAGCGGATGGCGCTGCCCCACGCCAAGATTCTTATTCATCAGCCCTGGGTTCAGCAGGTCGGCGGTCAAGCCACCGATATCGAGATTCACGCCCGTGACCTAATCGCGACCCGGCGAATGCTGGCGGGCATCTACGAAGAGACGACCAAGAAGGCGATCGACCAGATTCTCAAGGATATTGAGCGGGATTTCTACATGACCGCGCAGGAAGCTGCCGATTACGGTATTATAGACACAATCATCCAAGATCGCTCCACTCCCAGCCCGGCGCTATAAAGAGGACACCCCGCACTCAACCATGTTTCGCTTCGGAGATGAAAAGGGCCAGCTCAAGTGCAGCTTCTGCGGCAAGTCGCAGGAGCAGGTGCGCAAGTTAATTGCGGGCCCGGGCGTCTACATCTGCGATGAGTGCATCGAGCTCTGCAATGAGATCATCGAGGAAGAGCTTTACAAGAACGTCGATGATAATCTGCGGCTGCGCAACATTCCCAAGCCCAAAGAGATCAACCACATCCTCAATCAGTATGTGATCGGTCAAGACCGGGCCAAGAAGTCGTTGGCGGTTGCCGTCTATAACCATTACAAGCGCGTCAATATGGGCAGCGGCAGCGACGACGTCGAACTGCAGAAATCTAACATCCTGCTGGTCGGGCCGACCGGCTCGGGCAAGACCTATCTTGCGCAAACGCTCGCGAAGATATTAGATGTTCCGCTTGCGATGGCCGATGCGACCTCGCTCACCGAGGCTGGGTACGTCGGTGAAGACGTCGAGAATATTCTACTCAAGCTGATACAAGCCGCCGACTACGATGTCAAACGTGCCGAAAAGGGCATCGTCTACATCGATGAGATCGATAAGATCGCGCGCAAGAGCGAGAACCCCTCGATCACGCGCGATGTTTCCGGCGAAGGCGTGCAGCAGGCGCTGCTCAAAATATTAGAAGGCACGACCGCCAATGTGCCGCCGCAGGGCGGCCGCAAACATCCTCACCAAGAGTTCATTCAGATCGACACCACCAACGTGCTGTTTATCTGCGGCGGAGCTTTCGACGGACTCGAACGCATTATCGAATCGCGCGTTGCAAGCAATGCGCTCGGCTTTCGCGCAACCCCTGAGGGCAAGAAAGACAAGTTCGTCGGTCGGATGCTGCAGCAGCTGATGCCTGAAGATTTGCTCAAGTTCGGGCTGATCCCCGAGTTTATCGGTCGGCTGCCGATCGTTGTCACCCTCGATGCGCTCGACGAGCTAGCGCTGCGCCGTATTTTGGTTGAACCGCGCAATGCGCTGGTGCGCCAGTTCCAAAAGATCATGAGTATGGACGGCGTCGAGCTGACTTTCACAAAAGAAGCGCTCATCGCCATCGCGATCAAGGCGCAGGGTCGCAAAACCGGCGCTCGCGGTCTGCGTTCTATCCTCGAAGAAGTGATGCTCGACGTCATGTACGACTTACCGTCGCTCACCGGCGTGAAGAAGTGCATCGTCAACAAAGACGTCATCGACAAAAAAGAAGAGCCGACGCTCATCTACGCCGAGCGCCAAAAAGAGATGCCTGCCTAACACTGACTCGCGGGCTGCCTCCAGATGAGCTATGCTCCGCAACTGTTGCTCATCGGCGCCGTTATCGGCGTCGGGGTTCTCCATACCATCGTTCCCGACCACTGGGTTCCAATCACGCTCATTGCAAGACAGCAGCGATGGTCGCGTCGTGAGACCACTGTGGCCGCGCTCAAGGCCGGTACGGGGCACGTTGTTTCTACCTTGCTCATCGGGTTGGTTGTGTGGATCGCCGGTGTGGCGTTTGCGACCCGATTCGGCAATATCGTTTCGTTGATATCGAGCTTGGCGCTCATTGGTTTCGGCGCCTGGATTGCCTTGAGTTCACTACGCGAACTGCGCGCCGAGCCCGACGACACGCAGCATCACAATCGCACCGACGACGCGCAATCCCATCGCAAGATTTCATCGCGAACGGCGCTTTTGCTCATCCTCGGATCCTCGCCGATGATTGAAGGCATTCCGGCGTTCTTCGCGGCCGCCAAGTACGGCGTCGTGCTTATCGCGATTATGTCGGTCGCTTTTGGCATTTCAACGATCGCAACCTACGTCGCGCTCTGCGTCTACTCGACAGTTGGACTTCAGCGCGTCAAACTTGGCGCGTTCGAGAGATATGGCGAGGTGATCAGCGGAGTCTTCGTCGCCGCGGTCGGCCTCGTGTTTCTCATCTTTCCCATCCTCTAGGCGCGCGGCGTTCTTGAGCTGCGTGGTAACGGCCGAAATTATTTATGGCAGCGGTGCGTTGGATCTATGCCGCCGCCGCGATGGGCATCTCAAGTCTCTTCGTCGTAGGCAACTCGTGACTGCTTTGACGTCGCTCGTAAGCAAGCGCACTACGCGGTGTAGTAGGTAGCCTCCGGCTTTCGGATAAACTAGTTGCGGGAGGGATTGCCATGCTGGATTCATTGCTGTGGCTCTGGGTCGCCGCCGTAGCGATCAGCGTTGCTTACGTCGCCTGGGATGCTTGGAACTTCAATCCCGAGGTTCCGGTGATGAAGTTCGCCTTCGTCCTGGTGACGCTCTACACCGGGCCGCTTGGGTTGATTCTCTATATCCTGGCGTGCAAGGAACCGTTTCCGGGAACGCACGAGCAATTCATCAAGCCGATTTGGAAGCAGGCTGCCGGTTCCACTATGCATTGCCTGGCAGGAGATGCGACCGGCATTATTGTCGCCGCAGCAATTACCACGTCGCTGCGCTTACCGATGTGGTTGGACATAATCTCGGAGTATGCGCTCGGCTTCGCGTTCGGCTGGTTTATCTTTCAGGCACTATTTATGAAGAATATGATGGGCGGTTCGTATCCGAAAGCGCTTCGTATGAGTTTCATTCCCGAATGGCTCTCGATGAACACGATGATGGGCGGAATGATCGCGGTGATGGTCATTCTGATGAGTTGGGATATGCGCGCGATGGACGCGCGTAATATTGAGTTTTGGATGGTGATGTCGTTCGCCGCAATCGTCGGCGGCATTGTAGCCTATCCGATCAATTACTGGATGGTGGATAAAGGAATAAAACACGGAATGATGACCGACAATGCGAAGGAAGCAGAAAATGTTCGGCGCGCGCATCCGCGCAAAGCGAGGCAACCGGCATGATGCACCCAACGGCCCCTAATACCAAAGTGCTGCAGGTCTCAAAACCCGAGATATTTGCGATGGCACTACTCAGCCTAGGCACCCTTACGGCCGGAATTCTCATTGCCTACGTGTTCGGAAGTTTCATGATGCGCTATCCGCAGCAGGGCGGTACCTATATGCCGCCCGGCATGATTATGGAACACGGCGCGAGCACTAGCCAAATGACCGATATGCAGGCCGTTGACGACCGCTCGGTCACTACTCAATCTTCGCCTGGCGCCGTCGGGGATGTACCGCTGAAGCCGCAGATCGTGGGTGGCGTCAAAGTCTTTCATTTGACCGCCGGCATCATCAAATGGTGGATTCTTCCGAACGTGTCCGTGCTCGCTTACGCCTACAACGGCGAGGTGCCCGGGCCGCAAATTCGCATCCGTCAGGGCGACCGCGTGCGTTTCGTCGTGCATAACGCCCTTCCCGAGCCGACTACGATTCATTGGCACGGTCTTATCGTGCCGAACTCGATGGACGGCCCGGCCGACGTAACGCAGAAACCGATCCCGCCCGGTGGTGACTTCACGTACGCGTTCACGGTCAAACAGAGCGGGACGTATTTTTATCACTCGCACGACAACCCGGATCGCCAGCAAGACCTTGGGCTCTACGGTGCGCTCATTGTTGAGCCGGCGAAGAAGCCGGACTATCAATACGATAAAGAAGTTGACGTCCAGCTCGGTGAGTGGCTGGAGCGCAACGGCAAAACCTTTCCGTCGATGCCAATGGAAGGCAGCATGCCGAACTACTTCACCATTAACGGCAAGGCGTATCCTTCGACGCCGACGATCCACATCAAGTTGGGGCAAAAACTGCTGGTTCGGTTTATCGGGACGAGCAGCAATTTTATCCACCCGATGCACATTCACGGTGGTCCATTCCAAGTCGTCGCCCAAGACGGCAACACGCTGCCGGTGAACCAACGCTATCTGCGAGATACCATCAACGTCGCCCCGGGCCAGCGGTACGATGTGATCTGGCCTGCACGAGAGCGCGGCAAGTGGCTCATGCACTGCCACATCAATCATCATACGACCAACGACGGCACCGAAGAGCGCGGGGGCGGCGGCCTAACCGAGATAATCGAGGTCGATTAACCGGGCTTGCCGACCGACTGAGGATTTTCACGAATCGGTTGACATGGTACTACACGCTATAGTACCCTCTTGTGGCACCTCATGAAATTTGCGAACTTTGCAATGGAGCATGCCCGCGGGATACTTTTCACGCTTGCCGTACTGGTAGTGCTGGGGTTGACGTCGGTAGGATCGCTCCCAATGTCAATTTATCCGAAGGTGGCCTTTGCACGGGTCGTCATTGTAGCGCAAAACGGCGAGATGACGCCCGCTCAGGTTCAGCAGAATATCACGCGTCCGATCGAGCAAGCGGTTTCGACCGTGATCGGGACGCAGCTGGTGCAGGCCAATTCCGCCCAAGGCTCCGGACAGATTTCGATCACGTTCGATCCGAGCATCGACGTTAACCTCGATCTTCAACGAATCAACGCCGCCCTCTCGCAAGCGAACGCCACGCTGCCGCCCGGTACCAATGTTGTCGCGCAAATTGTCAACCCCAACATCTTCCCCGTCCTCGGATACGTCATCAATATCCCGGGAAAAACGCTCACGGAAACGCGCAACGTCAGCGAGTACCAGCTGCGTCCGCTGCTCACCGGTCTACCCGGAATAGCACAAGTGCGCACGGTAGGCGGCCGGATTAAGGAATACTGGATATCTGTTGACCCAAGGCAGGCTATGGCCCTAAAGATATCGCTTGACGACATCGGAAACGCGGTCGCCGCAAACAACCAAGTGACTTCCGTGGGGCATTTCAATTCGTTCGATCAGCGCCAGATTGTTTTGGTGAGCGGCGTCCCGAAGACTCCGGCGGATATCGCGAACATCGTCATAACCAATCGGGGCGGCACGCCGATTACCGTCGGACAGGTAGCGAGTGTACACGATGCTCTGGAGCCCAAGACGGCGATCGTAGCGGCCAACGGCGAAGATGCCGTTCTTCTGAACGTCTACGCGCAGCCGGGCGGTAACATTGTGCAGATTCGGGACGAAGTGAACGCGGTGCTGGCCCGCGAGGCAAAGACGCTCGGTGCCGGTGTGACCATGCCGGTGTATTGGAATCAAGCCACGCTGGTGGACGATGCCGTTAAGAATTTGCGCGACGCCATCCTTATCGGGGCAATTCTCGCCGTTCTCGTCATGTGGTTCTTTCTCGGATCGATAAGAAGCACGCTCGTTGCAGCGACCGTCATTCCGCTTGTCATCGCAATCGCGTTCTTTTTCATGAAAATCACCGGCCAAGGCTTGAACCTCATGACGCTTGGGGGCCTGGCCATCGGGGTTGGCCTCGTCATCGTCGATGCCATCTTTGTGGTTGAAAATATTTGGAGGCATCTGCAAGGCGGAGAAGATCGAGTGACGGCAGTTCGCGGCGCGATGCAAGAGATTGCCGTTCCGATGATCGGTTCAACGATCACGACGATCGTCGTGTTTTTACCGATGGCGCTGCTTTCCGGGGTAACCGGCGCTTTCTTTATTGCACTTTCGGTGACCCTGACGATTGCGCTGGCGCTCTCCCTATTTTTTGCTCTGTACGTCACCCCACTATTTGCCGCGTATTTTCTGAAACCGCCGACAAAGGGAATGCAATCGCGTTCTTACCCGGGCCAACGTCTCATGGACTGGCTGTTGTCGGTTTACGAACCCGCTTTGCGGTGGATGCTCCACCACCGCAAAGCGGCGTACGGCATCACTGCGGCGGTTGTCATTGTAACCTTGCTGATTGCTCGAGGTCTTGGAACCGACTTTATGCCCACCATGGATGAAGGAGCATTCGAACTCAACTTTACCATGCCGCCCGGCACCTCGCTCGAAGAAACCAATCGATCCCTCAGCCAAGTTGAGAACGTCCTTGCGAACAATAAAAACATCACCGGTTACGGCGCCTTGACTGGCCTCGACCCCTCGGGGTTTTTCCCGGCCCCGCAGAATGTCGGCAATATCCGGGCCACGATGCTCGAGCGAGATCAGCGCCAAGGCAAAGAAGGCGTCGATCAAATATTCGACGATCTGCGCGCGAAGATTTCGGCCAAAGTACCGATTATGAAGTTCACAATTACGCAGATTCTTCAAGACCTTTTGAACGATCTCTCGAATGCGCCGGCGACGATCGAAATCAAGATATTCGGTAACGATCCTCAAGAATTGATGCGGTTAGCGCAGCAGGTCGACGGGCGCATTCAGAAAGTTCAGGGTGTCGTCGATGATTTCAATGGAGTCGTCTATTCCAATCCGAACACGCTGGTCCAACTGCGACCTTATCAAGGTAGCCAGGCTGGTTTCACAACCGAAACATTCACCGACGCAGCACAGGCCGGCCTCAATGGGAAAGTGGTCACCACAATTCCGAACTTACCGATTCAAATTCCGGTA
>JALYVT010000127.1 GCA_030853105.1 Vulcanimicrobiota bacterium | reverse complement strand
AGAAGATGACTAAGCAAGAAGTTAAAGATGAGTTTCGGCAAGCCGAGGGCAATCAAGAAGCCAAACAGGCGTTCAAACGCCGCCAGCGCGAACTGTCGCGCCGCCGAATGATGTCGTCGGTTCCGCGGGCGACCGTGGTTGTCACCAACCCGACCCACTTTGCCGTCGCGCTTGAATGGGATGATTCAAAGATGGAGGCGCCGGTTGTTACCGCTAAGGGCGCCGATTTGATGGCAAAGCGTATTCGGACGATCGCTGAAGAATACAACATTCCGATTATGGAGAACCCGCCGTTGGCCCGAACGCTCTATGCGAAAGTCGATCTGGATCAGGCGATCCCGCCGAACATGTATGCGGCGGTCGCGCAGGTGATTGCGTTCGTCTTTAAGCTCAAACGTAGGACCATCGCCTGATGGCTTCGGCAGCTCCGGATCCTGGCCGAAAGGGCGTAATCGCGAGCATCGGGTCGTCGGCACCGATTTGGGTCGCGGGGGCATCGGTTATGCTGGTTCTGCTCATGATCGTTCCGATTCCGGCTCCGCTGCTCGATCTGCTGCTGGTCATCAACATCACGATTGCGCTGATGATTATCGGCACCAGTCTCTATGCCGAAAATGCACTCGCATTCAGTGTTTTCCCAACGCTGTTGTTAATCATTACGCTCTTTCGATTGTCGCTTAACGTTACCGCTACCCGCGCCATTTTACTGCACGGATACGCCGGTGAAGTCATACAATTTTTCGGCCAAACGGTCGTCGGCAACAACTACGCCGTTGGGTTTGTCGTCTTTCTGATCCTCATCATCATTCAATTCGTCGTTATCACCAACGGTGCCGGTCGCGTCGCTGAGGTCGCGGCGCGCTTCACGCTAGACGCAATGCCGGGCAAGCAGCTTGCGATCGACGCCGACCTCAATGCGGGGCTCATTACCGAAGCTGACGCACGTCAGCGGCGCAAAGACATCCAACGGTCGGCAGACTTTTACGGCGCGATGGACGGCGCGAGCAAATTTGTGCGAGGCGATGCAATCGCGGCCATTATCATTGTTATCATCAATACGATTGGCGGCTTTATCGTCGGTGTGTTTCAACTGCACTACGATATCGTCAAATCACTTCAAACATTCACCTTGCTTACGATCGGCGAAGGCATCGTCACGCAAGTGCCGGCGCTCTTGATCTCAACGGCGACCGGCATCATCGTTACGCGTGCGGCTTCGGAATCCAATTTCGGAACCGATCTCACCAAGCAACTCACGGGTCAGCCGACCGCCATGCTGTTGACGGCCATCATGACGGCGCTCTTAGGGTTTGGCGGCCTCGCAAGGCCCTTAATGCTGGCAATGTCGATCTTTCTCTTCATCATGTACTTCCGTGGGCGCCGAGCGCGTATGCGCGCAGCCTCGGGCCAATTACCGACCGCCGGCCAAGCGGCGGCGGTCGCGGGCGGCGCGCAGATCGGCGCGCTGAAGCCGGCCGAATCGGTCGTGCCGCTGCTTTCGTACGATCCGATGGAATTGGAGATCGGGTTCGGCCTGATTCCTCTGGTCGATGTCGGGCAGGGCGGCGATCTTCTCGAACGCATCACCCTGATTCGTCGGCATGCTGCGCGCGATCTTGGAATCGTTGTCCCGCCTATTCGGGTGCGCGACAACCTGCAGCTCAAACCCAGCACGTACGCAGTCAAAATCTACGGATTAGATGTTGCCGGCGCCGAGGTCATGGTCAGCCGCCTGCTCGCGATGAATCCGGGAACGGCGACCGCTCAGATCGATGGGATAGCAACCACTGAGCCGGCCTTCAATCTGCCGGCCCTTTGGATTCCCGAATCTGGCCGGCCCGAAGCCGAGATGGCCGGGTACACCGTCATCGACCCGACCAGCGTCATCGCTACTCATCTGACCGAGATCATCAAGCAGCACGCGCCGGATCTGCTTGGGCGTCAGGAGACCAGTTCGCTGCTCGATAACGTCAAGACGCACTACCCGGTCGTCGTCGAAGAGCTGGTTCCGAGCCTGCTTACGGTCGGCGAGATCCAGCGTGTGCTGCAGAACTTGCTGCGCGAGCGGATTCCGATTCGAAACTTGCTGCTCATTTTGGAGACCCTAGCCGACGGCGCGCGGGCGAGCAAGGACATCGACTTCCTTACTGAGCGAGTCCGCGCGGCGATGGCCCGCCATATCTGCGCGGAGTATGCTGAGGACGGTTTGCTCTCGGTGATAACGGTTGACCCGCGTCTGGAGAGTCTGCTCGGTGAGGCGGTTCGGCGCGGTGAGGATGCCTACGCGCTGCTCGATCCCTCAACGGTCGCCAAGATTTACGTGTCGCTCACCAAACAGATGTCGGCGGCGCAGACTGCCGGCCTCCACCCCATCGTCCTCTGCTCGCCCTCGGTCCGGCTCGCGCTTAAGCGGCTGACCGAGCGGGCCGCGCCGCAACTGGTCGTGCTCTCCTACTCGGAGATTGCGCCTGGGCTGCGGGTGGAGTCGATCGGGCAGATATCGACAACCGATGAGACCGCCGAGCCGGTTGGCGCGACACTATGAACTTAAGATCGCTCTTCGGCGGCGGCGCCAAAAAGGCGGTGCAGAGCCGCCTCCCGCAAGTACACGCGTTTGCCGACGTGAGCATCGGCGGACGTCCACTCCAGTCGCTGTCGGTCGATGCGGTCGGTCCAAAGACCATCGCGACTGCTGCGGCCGCAGCACGCACCGGCGAGAAGGCGATATTCCTGTATGCGAACCAGCTGGGGCGGTTTCGGTTCTCGACCGTCGTGCTGGGGTCAAACGACGGGCGCACGCAGTTTCGGATGCCGGAGCGCATCGAACCGATGAGTGCGCCGGCGAACGGAGCCCAGAAACGCTCGACGGTCAGAATGGATGCACTGGTAGCAGGCATGTGGCGCGACGCGCCCGGCGGAAAAGGCTTCGGCCAGTACGCCAAGGGCAACATTCGGGATATCAGCCGAGGCGGCTGCTCGCTGATTATCGATCGCCTGCTACGCAAGGGCAGCATGGTTGAGGTGAAGCTTGTCCTCAGCACCGGCGACGCGGCGCTGGAGGTCCTGGGCGAGGTGATGCGCGAGGAGCGAATTGCGACCTCCGGCAAACACTCTCACGGGCTGCGCTTCCACGGCGTTAACGCCGCACAGGATCAGGAGATAATCAGCTTCATCAACCGCAAACAAACCGAACTCCGCAGCCGCGGTCTCGCGTGAGCGGCGCAACGGCCGGTTTGAGCGCCGGATTAAAGAAAGCCGGTTTCTTTACCGATTAGCTACAAGAGTGGCGCGCCTTCGCGTTCCACGTGGTTTCGCTGTAGGAGTATTCATGAGCAAACGGGTCCTCATCGTCGACGACGCGGTCGTCATGCGGATGATGATCAAGGGGATTCTTTCCAAGAACGGATTCGACGTGGTTGGAGAGGCCCAAAACGGGGTGGAGGCGGTTGATAAGTACAAGGCCCTCACGCCGGATCTCGTCACGATGGATATGGTCATGCCGGAGATGGACGGTATTAGTGCCGTCAAGCAAATCATGACCCACGATCCAGACGCAAAAATTATCATGTGCACCTCGATGGGGCAACAGGCGCTAGTCGTTGAGGCCATTCAGGCCGGGGCTAAGTCGTTCATCACCAAACCGTTTCAACCGCCGAAGATTCTTGAGACGATCAACAAGGTCTTATCGTGAACGAATCGCTCAAGCTGAATGACCTTCAGAAAGACGCGCTCAAGGAAGTTGGCAACATCGGAGCTGGACACGCGGCGACCGCGCTTTCGCAGTTGCTCAACACGAAGATCAATTTAACCGAGCCTCGGATCGATGTGATCAAATTTCGCGACCTCGCAAGCCGGGTCGGCCGCGAAAACCGAGTCGTCGCGGCACTTCATATGTACGTTCGCGGCGAAGCCCCCGGCCAAATGGTGGTTCTGTTCGATCGTGAACAAGCACTCGACTTTGTACACGTCTTTATTAAGCGCGTGATCGGCGATATTCAAATCTTTGATTCGATCACCGATTCAACCCTCAAGGAACTTGGAAACATTATCGCCGGCTCGTATCTCACAGCGATCATTCAATTGACCGGCATGAACCTGCTGCCGTCGGTTCCGACGCTCTCGTACGGAACCATTCAAGCCGCTTTCCGCACTTTGATGTCGATACTGCCCGACCAAGACGTCTTTTTGATTGAGTCAAGTTTTCTGGACAATGACAAACAAGTTTCGGGTCAGTTCATCTTGATCCCTGAGACAGGATCGCTTGGGCCGCTGCTCTCCGTATTCGGAGTAGAGTAGGCCGCGGCGGCATCGCCATGCTCGCTTCCGAGAGTCGCTAGTAGTGTCGGACGACATATTCGATCGCTCCGAGTTTGTCTCGTACTTCAGAGATGAAACCGAAGAGCTGCTTCAGCAGATTGATTCGGATTTGCTGCGACTTGAAGATTTCGTTGATTCCGGTGGAGTTGACGCTGAAATTATCGCATCGCTTTTTCGGGCGCTTCACACGGTTAAGGGCAGCGCCGGAATGCTGCAGTTTAGCGACGTTCAAACGCTGGCGCATAAACTCGAAAATCTCTGCGATCTGCTGCGTAAAGAGCGTATGCCGCTCTCCGAAGGCTGCGTCGATATTCTGTTCTCGGGTCGGGATTTTCTTACCGATCTCGTAAAGATCGCGATCGACGGCACCGACAAAGCTGCGCCGGGCTTGAACGAGTACAGCGATCGCCTCGATCAGTTCGTCGCGATCTACGAAGAGACATCGCATGTGATTGAAGGCACCGTCGCTCCGGAGACGAGCGCGGACGCTCCCGCGCAAAACCACGACGCAGCCGAACAAGTCGAAGCGTTTGAGGCGGAGGTTGCGAGGCTGCTTGAGCAAGCCGAACAAACCCGCGCGAATTCGCCGAAGCCCGCGCAGGCTACCGCGCCCGAACCAGCTTCGGAGCCAGCCGCACCGGTCAAACCGGCGGAGAAAAAAGATGCGCAGAAGCGCGCGACCGCGCACCAGACCATTCGGGTGGATATCGAACGGCTTGATCTGTTGCTGAATCTGGTTGGCGAGTTGGTTATCAATCGAACCCGAATATCGGATATCGCAACCACGCTCGAACGCTCGCTCGGAGAATCGCGTGGAAAGCTGAACGGCTCGGCCGCGACGTTCGCGCCGCTGGTCAAGGACCTGAACGAAAGTTCGGCCTTTCTTGCGCGGACCACCAACGAGATCCAGGAGTCGATCATGAAGGTGCGCATGGTGCCGATCGGCCAGGTCTTCGATCGCTTTCCGCGACTGGTTCGCGACGTCGCCAAAGCGCGCGGCAAAGAAGTGCAGCTGAAAATATCCGGAGCCGACACCGATCTCGACAAAACGATCGTCGATGAAGTCGGTGAGCCGTTGATGCATCTGCTTCGGAATTGCGTCGATCATGGAATCGAAACCCCGCAAGAACGCGAGCGACTTGGCAAACCACGACAGGGAACGCTCTCGCTCAACGCCTATCATGAGGGGAATCAAATCATCATCGAGGTCGCCGATGACGGCAGCGGAATCGACCTGCAGCGCGTGCGCGATCACGGTATAAAACAGGGACTCATCTCCGCCGAGGATCGGCTCTCCGATCGCGAAATCGTTGAACTAATCTTTACGCCCGGCTTCTCCACGGCCGAAACCGTCTCGGATGTGAGCGGGCGCGGCGTCGGCATGGATGTCGTCAAGAAGAACATCTTGCGCTTGAAAGGCGTCTTTGATGTTGATTCGCAGACCGGCGTCGGCACGACGTTCACGATGAAGCTGCCGTTGACGCTGGCGATTATTCAAGCGCTTTTAGTGCGGGTATCCGATGAACTCTACTCTATTCCGCTGGATTCAGTGATCGAATCGCAGCGCGTTGAGATGAAGGACGTTCGCACAGTGCATGGCAGCGAAGTGATTACCCTGCGCGGCCAAGTCGTACCGCTCTTGCGCGTGGCGGACTTCTTTGAGCTTGGCGGCGAGCGCGATCCTGAAAAGGTCATGATCGTCATTGTCGGATTGCAGGGTCGGCAAGTGGGCTTGGTCGTCGACTCGTTTCAGGGCGAACAAGAGATCGTTATTAAGCCGCTTTCGGACGTTGTCGGTAGAGTCGCCGGTATCTCGGGCGCTACCATTTTAGGCAACGGCTCGATATCGCTCATCATCGATGTGCATTCGTTAGTCAGCGAAGCTTACGGCAACGGCAGAGTCGCCCGAGCGGAGTTCTCAGGAGTATGAAATGATGTCAACCTCTTTCGAATCATCGTCGCGCTCGGCACAGAGCGAGAATCAGCAATTTTCCGGTGAAGTCGTTCAAGTCGTATCGTTTCGGTTAGGGAACGAAGAGTACGGCGTGGATATCTCGCAGGTCCAAGAGATCATTCGGATGGTCGAGATCACCCACGTTCCGCGCGCGCCGCGTTTTATGGAAGGCGTCATCAACTTACGAGGTCAGCTAATTCCGATTATCGACTTGCGCACCCGATTTTCGATGACGCGTCAAGAGCACACCAAGAGCACCCGCATCGTCGTTACGGAGATCGGCAGCAAGCGCGTCGGCATGGTCGTCGACGCCGTCTCCGAAGTGCTGAACATTCCGATCGAAAACGTAGAGGACGCCCCTGAGATGGTTGCCGGAATCGGCACCGAGTATATCCAAGGCGTCGGCAAAGTCGCCGATCGGCTCATCATCTTGCTCGATCTCACCATGGTTATCAGCGGCGAAGAAAAACAGCAACTCAACGAAATCGAGCCTCCTCCCGCAAGCTAATTCTC
>JALYVT010000126.1 GCA_030853105.1 Vulcanimicrobiota bacterium | reverse complement strand
CGACGCAGAGAAATATGCCGGCAATCAGGAGCAGTGCCGGAACGCTCGCTCGACCCCATGGCAGCGTCCGTCGCATAGTAACCTCTCAACGCATTATCGGTTCAATTAGACTGGCACGCAAGTATCGAGCGGCTGCAAGAGTTTGTGACAGGATGGGGGCCTCGAAGGTTGTCCGGGCACGCGTCGTGTAATAAGGGGGCTGGCCAGGGGACGTAGCTCAGCTGGTAGAGCGCCGCGTTTGCAACGCGGATGTCAGGAGTTCGAGTCTCCTCGTCTCCACAGACTTTGGGGGCATAGCTCAGTTGGTAGAGCACTTGCATGGCATGCAAGGGGTCAGGAGTTCGAGTCTCCTTGCCTCCACCAAATTTCGTCGTTGTGTTACACTATGCGTGGAGTACGCTGGATGATCGCGCGAGTTCGCCTGCAAGGTCGAGCGAGTGAGGAAAGTCCGGGCTTCATAGGGCAAGGTGCAGGATAACGTCCTGTCGGGGCGACTCGAAGGAAAGTGCCACAGAAACAAACCGGTCGAATCGACGGATGCAAATCAGTCGGCTCGTCTAAGGGTGAAATCGTGAGGTAAGAGCTCACGGAGCCCCACGGAGACGTGGGCTCGGGTAAACCCCACCTGAAGCAAGATTGCTCGATTGGTTCCGGCAACGGAGCCGGACTGCCCGTCCGTACGAGCTGCATCGCACCGAGGTGCGCGGCAACGCGCACCCCAGATAGATGATCATCAAAACAGAATCCGGCTTATAGGCGTACTCCACTTTTTCGTCCAACCTACGAGCATGAAGCAAGCGCTCTGGCGCGCCGCAATTTTTCTTCTCGTTCTGATCGGCGCCGGTTTCACACTGGCCGCCTTGGTCGCGCCGCGGACCGCCGGCACTTTCGGCGTCGCGTTGCAGCCGGATACAGCGCGAGCTTGGTTCTTTCAGATCACGAAAGTGACGCCGGACTCGCAGGCGCAACGCGAAGGAATAACGGTTGGTGACCTCGCAGAAATCCACTTCCCAAACACCATCACCTGCGCGCTTGCTGCCGCTGGAACCCACTGCGATCTTCGCCTTTGGCACGGCGCTAGGCGCAAAAACATCGATTTAGTTGCGCTTCCCGGCGACACGCTACCGTGGTGGGAGATCGCGCTGCAGGTTGTCTTAGGCATCCCATTTCTTTTCATGGCGGCACTGCTGGCATGGAGGCGTCCTGACGATTCGGCGGCTCGCGCGCTGGCCGGATTCTTCGGTTGTTTTGGCTGCGCCGGCTCGATTAACGCGTTGTACTTGGCAAATCCGCTCGTGCTTTTCTTCGCCTCCGTTCTGATCGAATCACTATTCATAATCGGCGGGGCATTCGTCGTCCGGTTTGCGGCGATATTTCCACAAGCGAGCAATGGTGATCTGCGCGCCTTGCTGCGCCGGATTACTCCGTACGTTGCCGGCATCGGGATCACTTCCGGAGCGTTGCGCCTTTGGTACCAAACATTTCATGGAACGTTGGAACGAGCATTCCTGGGAGTCCTCGGCGCGATCTGGATATACTTCGTGCTCGCGACCGTCACCGCACTCACGATCTCGCTGGTTCGCGCCACTGGCGCGGATCGTCTGCGAATGCGATGGATCGCTTGGACATTCGCGGTGGGATACAGCGGTTTGCTGGTCGGGTTCATCGCACTTGCGCTCGGTAATCTGTCGCTAATAAACGGCCCGGTAGCCGTTACGGTCGTCGCGATTCCATTTGGCTTGGGCTACGTCATTTTGCGCCATCGGGTTCTCGATATCGGATTCGTTCTAAACCGCGCGCTGGTCTACGCCGGGGTCTCGATCGTCGTGGTCGGAACCTTCGTGCTCCTCGAATGGTTTGTCGGGAAATACGTCGAGGATCACAGTCACCTCACCGCCGGCATCTTGCAATTGCTCGTTGCGCTTGGCCTCGGGTTTTCAATGCGCTACATTCACAACCGGATCGACTCGGCGGTGGACGATATTTTCTTTCGAACCCGCCATCAAGCCGAGTCTGCAATCCGTCGTTTCGCGCACGAATCGGTCATGGTTACCGAACGCACTGCCCTACTTGTGAAGACGCTCGAGGTCGTCTTGCAAAATACCGGAACATCTGCCGCGGCCATCTACTTACGGCGCGATGGGCAATACGAGGCTGTTCAAACCACATTCGACTGCGCCGAATCGGTCAGCGAAAACGATTGGGCACTCCTCTCGATGCGCACCTGGCACGAACCCGTCGACCTAATTCAGGGCAAATCGCAGCTTCCCGGCGAGCTCGCCTTTCCGATGACCGTCCGCGGGCGGCTGCTAGGATGCTTGGTCTGCGGCTCCAAAGCGACCGACGAGACGTACGCTCCCGACGAGCGAGATGCACTGCGTGTACTGGCCCACGATGTCGGGCTGGCTTTAGATGCGCTCGGAATCCTGACACTACGCCGCGAAGTCGGGAAAATTCTCGACGATCCCGGTACGCTGGACGCCTCTCGTTCAGAATTGCGCCGGCTTGCAACCAGCGGGGGCTCGGAGGCGTTCTAGCGTAGTAGATGAGCATGAGCGAGCAGCACTTCACTCCCGAGATGACCGTTGATCAGGCCTTCAAAACGCACGCCGGTGCGCGTCGCGTTTTCGCGCGATTCCATTTGGGCGGATGCTCGAACTGCGCTATCAGCGAGAGCCATACGATCGGCGCTGTCAGCGAAGATTACGGCATACCGCTCGCCATGCTGCTCGATGGGCTCAATGCACTGTTCGACCAGGGCGCGCTCGCGGTCGGCGACAAGGTCCGCATTCCCGATGAGATTCGGGCTAAGGTTCCCCAACTCGCCGATGTCCCCGAGATCGGCGAAGTCAAGAGCCTGGAAGCCGGCGCCTACACGGTTGAGTTCGGCGAAGTGCGTCTGCAGGGTCTCGCCGAGGATTTCATCCCAGTCGAAGCTGCCGCGACTCCCGCCTAGGCGCTTTCAAGCGGTTTCCGATCGGCGAAGGTCTCTTCGAGGCCGTGCCAATGAGATATCTGACGCTCGCCGGCCTTCCAGCAAAGATAGATCGGCTCGCCGCTACGCAGCGCTGGGAAGTCCAGCAGCCCCAAGTCTAGGTCCTTAACGATGCAGCCGTGGGCCTCAATGCGGTTTACTAAACGCACAATTTCGGCTTTTAGCTCGCTAAACCGGCGCGGAGCGAACGGCGAGCGCAACCCCGCCAGCCGAGGCTCCGGCGGATGCGAGACGCCGCGCAGAGCGGGATCGTTTTCCAGCAGTTTAATCGCAAGGTCGCGTCGCTTAGCCCACAGCTCCTCGACCAGCGGGGCAACCCTCGGGATGAGGGCGTTTGCTTTTTCAGGCGAAAACAGCTTCATGAACTTTCAACGCTCCAGGCGGACGTAGTGGCACTCAATCGCGTCGTTTTTGTCACCGGCCTATCGGGTGCCGGGAAGAGCCAAACGATGAAAACGTTTGAGGACTTGGGTTTTTACTGCGTGGATAACCTTCCTCCAACGCTTGTACCCACAATGTTGGAGTTGCTCAACCAAACGCAGATGGGCGAGGCCGCAATCGCCTTGGATGTTCGATCGGGCGGCGCACTCGGAGAACCGATTGAGATGCTGCGGGAAATTCGCGCCGGCGGGTTGCAGGCGGAGATCGCATTCTTGGATGCCCAGGACGACGTTCTCGTACGCCGATATAGCGAAACGCGCCGCCGCCACCCATTCGGGCGCGCCGGTTCACTCGGCGGAGCAATTTCAAGCGAGCGCAATGCGCTGGCTGCGCTGCGAACGCACGCCACCCATGTAATCGACACCAGCGAGTTGACTCATGCCGGCCTCAAAGAAAGGATCACGACGCTCTTTGAGTCCCACCACGGCGAGCGCCGGCTAAGCGTCGCCGTAATTGCATTTGGTTTCAAATACGGCATCCCGCTTGATCTCGACTTGTTGTTCGATGTTCGGTTCTTGCGAAACCCGAACTACGTCGAGTCGATGCGTACGCTGACGGGGCTCGATCCCATCGTGCGCACGTTCATCCAAGATGATCCGGCGCTTACTCCATTTCTCGAGCGGTTGCACTCGCTGCTTGATTTCTTAGTACCGCACTATGTCGCCGAGGGCAAATCGCAATTGACGATTGGAGTCGGCTGCACGGGCGGTCGGCACCGCTCGGTCTTTGTCGCCAAGGAACTCGCCGATCATCTAAGCGCAAACTCCGATCTTTCGACGCACCTGCACAACCGGGATACGGTACGCTAATGCGAGCCGGTTTTGTTGGCGCATTGCGCTGGTTTTACCCCGGGTTGGGCGTCAAACGCTGGCTCGTCGTCGCAATTATCGGATTGCTGCTCTTGGTAAACGGCATTAGCCGATGGTTGGTAGCCGAAGGACTGCACTTTAACATCAACGAGTTGCTCGACAGCAGCGTCGTCGACTTCTTCTCGCCGGCGTATCTCTCGTGGATATTCGGGCTACTGGGCCTGGGATTAATCTACTTCGGGATCGCGCGATGGCTCGCAGCTATCCTTCGCGCCAGCAAATTAGGCGGCCGAAGCCGCCTCGTCGACCAGCTCATGGAACTTCGCCTGCGTAACGGGTATAAAATAGTCGCGATCGGCGGCGGGACCGGACTCTCCACATTGCTGCGCGGCCTCAAAGCGCACACAACCAATATAACCGCCGTCGTCACGGTCAGCGATGACGGCGGCAGCTCGGGACGTTTGCGCACCGAACTTGGAGTTTTGCCGCCCGGCGACATCCGAAACTGTCTGGTTGCGCTCGCCGACAACGAAGCGCTGGTGACCGATCTCTTTCAATATCGTTTTTCGGAAGGGAACGGCCTGAGCGGGCACTCATTCGGAAATTTGTTTCTCGCGGCGATGACCGGCATTACCGGCAACTTCGATCACGCGATTAAGGAATCGAGCCGCGTACTCAATATCAAAGGGCGCGTACTGCCGGCCACCCTCGGGGTTGTGCGACTGTGCGCTACGCTCGAAGATGGCAGCATCGTCGAGGGCGAATCAAACATCTCAGCATCAAAGGTACCGATCAGCAACGTCTACTTCGATCCGCCGTATGCCGCGCCGCTCGATGAAGTGATCGCCGCAATTCGCGACGCCGATGCTATCGTATTGGGACCGGGCAGCCTTTATACATCAATCTTGCCGAACTTTTTGATCGATCGCATGGCGACCGAGGTCGCCGCGTCGAGCGCTGTAAAGATGTATATTTGCAATGTGATGACCCAACCAGGGGAGACCGACTCACTAAGTGCAGCCGAACATGTTCGCGCACTCTTTAAGAACGCCGGCGCGCGCATCTGCGACTACGTTATCGTCAACGATCAGCCGCCATCGAAGCTATTGAACGTCTATGCCGAGGAGGGTCAGATTCCGGTTAAGGCGGATCTGGAAAACATTCGAGCCATGGGTCCCAAGCCGATTGCCGCGCATGTGATCAGCGAAACCGTGAACGTTCGCCACGACCCCGCGAAACTCGCCGGCATCGTGATCGACGTCATCGATGCGGCGGTAGCCCAGCGCGCGTCTTTCCTAAAACCCGCACCCGTCATTGAACGGCCCGTGGTTGCGACCGAGCCGCAACAAAACGTTTGACCGCATCCTGCGCCGCTCTCTCTAAATATTCGGCTGCGTTGCGAATCGATTCTTCCGACGGCGTGCCCTGCGGCGCAATCGGTTTGACCTCAATACCACGCAGCTGCAACTCGCGGGCAGCATCTTCCTCAACTGCACCGCCGAAAGCGATCACCGGAATTTTTTTCGCCTGCGCAAGCGCGCCTACACCGAGCACCGTCTTTCCATGCAGCGTCTGCTCGTCGATCTTGCCTTCGCCGGTCAGGCACAATTGGGAGCCGGCAAGCATCTGTTCAAGCCCAACTTCGCGAGCGATCAAACGGACACCCGATTCAAGCTTTGCGCCCAAAAACGCCACGAGTGCAAAACCTAACCCGCCGGCAGCGCCTGCGCCCGGCCAATCCCGATAATCACGGTTGAGCGCCTGCGCGCTCACGTCGGCAATATGCTCCAACGCTCGGTCCAGCAGTGCGACCTGCGCCGGGTTCGCGCCCTTCTGCGGAGCGAACGTTCGGGCCGCTCCATTTCGCCCGCAGAGTGGGTTATCAACGTCAACTGCGACTGAGATATCGCAATCGTTGATTCGCTCATCGAGGCCGGTAAGGTCGATCGAGTCCAGATGTTCGTAAGCGAGCACACCACCCTCGATCTCCTCAGCGTGGGCATTCAAGAACCGCACGCCGAGCGCGCGCAGCATTCCCGTACCGGCGTCGCATGTCGCACTTCCGCCGATTCCGATGACGAGCCGTTTCGCACCCGCGCCAATTGCTGCTGCTATCAGTTCTCCGGTACCGTAGGTGTCGGCATGAATTGGATCGTAGGCCGACTCTTCCAGCAATCCCAGCCCCGATGCACTTGC
Organism: Vulcanimicrobiota bacterium; assembly: GCA_030853105.1. Classification (GTDB taxonomy): domain Bacteria; phylum Vulcanimicrobiota; class Vulcanimicrobiia; order Vulcanimicrobiales; family Vulcanimicrobiaceae; genus JALYVT01. The sequence goes on along the minus strand of JALYVT010000126.1, from coordinate 363 downwards.
CATCTCCAAAATCGCGGTCTGGCCGTTAAGTGCGAAAGCCGCCTCAACCGGCTGCCCTAACGGACCGCGGACGCGCGCAGTCTTTTGCGCTGCTCCGCGCTCCAGAAACAGATCGACGGTTCCCTCGCCGCCGTCCGCCATCGGACAACATTTACAGACCGCCTTGGGGACTGCGCCCCGTACCCCTCGCTGGATTGCTTGCGCGGCATCACCGGCTGTGAGACTGCCCTTGAACTTGTCAGGGGCGATGACGACTATGAAGCTCAGTGATTCAGTACTACGTTAAGCGTTGCGCTCTTGTCGGGCTCAACTCGAATGCTGCTGGTAAACGCTGCGTATCCGGGCGCTTGAACGGTGTAATCG
>JALYVT010000125.1 GCA_030853105.1 Vulcanimicrobiota bacterium | reverse complement strand
GAGTTCTTCGGCTCATACTAAACGCTTCGGGGTGCAGGGAGCCGATGCTTGCCGCAAGAGGTGGCTCCTCTAGAGGACGCCGGCATTTTCGCCGAAGAGAGGACTATGCGCAAACTTTGTACCGCGATCTTGATCGTGGCCGCCTTCAGCTTTTGTCTCACTCCGGCGTCGGCCGCGAACGCGAAAACCGTCTCAGTGTATGCGCGCGTACTGCGGACAATCAATCCGCATCTACCGGATTGGCAGAGCCGCGACTTAGCGGCGCATGTGCTCAGCAACGCCTCGCGTTGGAAGGTGAATGCAAATCTGCTGGTCGCACTCGTCACAGTTGAATCTCGCTGGCATACCCATGCGCGCTCGCGCGTTGGGGCAATCGGCCTGGGACAACTCATGCCCGGAACTGCCGCGACCCTCGGCGTCAATCCGCACAACCCGAATCAAAATCTCTCCGGAGCAGCTCGCTATCTGGGCGGGCTGCTGAGCCGGTATCTCAACAAACCCGACCGCTTTCAGCTCGCGTGCGCTGCATACAATGCCGGACCGAAAGCCGTCTTGCGCTACGGCGGCATTCCGCCCTATCTTGAAACGCAGAACTATGTCGTGCGCGTAATGTCAACGTGGCATCAAATCAATTCAACACTCCACATCGCGCACGATACCTGGCACGATGGTGCGGCGCTCGCCATGCTCGACGAAACCAGCGACACCTACTGGGGCGCCACCCACTAACAGCACGCTCTCTGTCATCCTGAGCTTTTGTCATCCTGAGCAGCGTTCGGCTAAGCCGAACGCGTAGTCGAAGGGCGTAGTCGAAGGGCTATAATCTGATCGGAAATACTGGTGAGCGTATGCTCTTCATCGATCAGCAACCCGATCGCGCCGGCGTTTTTTGCCGCTTCCATGTCGCTAGGTTTGTCTCCGACCATCACGCAGCATTCCGGCGAAACTCCTAGCGAAGCCGCCGCATCAAATATCAACTTCGGTTTTGGCTTACGACATTCACATTCGTCTTCGGGCGCATGCGGGCAATAGAACCAGCCGGCGAACGGCCCGAGCAGCTCGTCGACACGACAATTGACCGCCTGAACTTGCGCAATCGTGATCATCCCTCGCCCCACCCCGCTTTGATTTGAGACGACCGCAACCGGAATACCCGCCGCTCGCAGTCGATTGAGCGCGTCGCGCGCGCCCGGCGCCGGGACGACGAGATCGGGATTCCCGTTGTAGGCAACATCTTCGATCAGCGTCCCGTCGCGATCGAAGAACACCGCGCACGGTTTGCGGCTACTCAGCCGTGACGTAGATCTCGCTACCCTTCTCCGCGAACTCCTTGGATTTCTCTTCCATGCCGCGACGGGCGTATTCACGAACTTCTTGCGTGATCTTCATCGAGCAGAAGTGCGGGCCGCACATCGAACAGAAGTGCGCGACCTTCGCGCCGTCGGCGGGCAAGGTTTCGTCGTGAAACTCGCGCGCGGTCTCCGGATCGAGCGATAGATTGAATTGATCTTCCCAACGGAACTCAAAGCGCGCAGTCGAGAGCACGTTATCCCAATGCTGCGCGTGCGGATGGCCCTTTGCGACATCGGCCGCGTGCGCCGCAATCTTGTACGCGATCACGCCGTCTTTCACGTCTTTCTTGTTGGGTAGACCCAGATGTTCTTTCGGAGTGACATAGCAGAGCATCGCGGTCCCGTACCAGCCGATCATCGCAGCGCCGATGGCACTGGTGATATGATCGTATCCCGGAGCGATATCGGTCGTTAGCGGGCCGAGCGTATAGAACGGCGCCTCTTTGCAGATTTCGAGTTGCTTATCCATGTTCTCTTTGATCAGATGCATCGGTACATGGCCCGGCCCTTCGATCATCGTCTGTACATCGTGCTTCCAAGCGATCTGCGTTAGTTCGCCGAGCGTTTCCAGTTCGCCGAACTGTGCGGCGTCGTTTGCGTCGGCTAAACAGCCCGGACGCAATCCGTCACCTAGCGAAAAACTCACATCGTAGGCTTTCATTATCTCGCAGATATCTTCAAAGTGCGTATAGAGAAAGTTTTCAGTGTGGTGCGCAAGACACCACTTGGCCAAGATCGAGCCGCCACGCGATACGATTCCGGTAATGCGGTTGGCGGTCAGCGGAACATAGCGAAGCAGCACACCAGCATGGATGGTGAAATAGTCGACACCCTGCTCGGCCTGCTCGATCAGCGTGTCGCGATAGAGTTCCCAAGTCAGCTCTTCAGCCTTACCGTTGACTTTTTCCAGCGCCTGATAGATCGGCACAGTACCGATCGGCACCGGTGAGTTGCGAAGAATCCACTCGCGCGTTTCATGAATATTTTTGCCGGTCGAGAGGTCCATGACGTTATCGGCCCCCCACCGCGTCGCCCACGTCATCTTCTCAACTTCTTCTTCAATCGTCGAGGTGACCGCCGAATTGCCGATATTGGCGTTAATTTTCACCAAGAAGTTGCGGCCGATGATCATCGGCTCGCTCTCGGGATGGTTGACGTTCGCCGGAATGATCGCTCGTCCGCGTGCAACCTCGTCGCGCACGAACTCAGGCTTGCAGCCTTCGCGCAGCGCGATGAACTCCATCTCCGGGGTAATCATGCCCTTGCGTGCATAGTGCATCTGCGAAACGTTCGCGCCGGACTTTGCGACCCGGCTTTTGCGGGCATTCTTAAAACGAAGATCATCGAGTTCGCGCATCGCTTCGCGGCCGCGTCGATAGATCGAACTCGCCGCGTCTAGCTCAACGGTATCGTTGCGCGCCGCAATCCAGCCGGCTCGAATCGGTTCTAGCCCGCGGCGTACATCGGTTGCGACATCCGGATCGGTGTATGGTCCGCTCGTATCATACACAACATGGGTATCGCCGTTGGTCAGCGCGATCTCGCGCATCGGAACACGAATCGACGGATCAGATCCGGTCGAATATATCTTGCGCGTACCGGCCTTGGCATTCGATGCGATTGCAGTCATGACAGTCTCCCTCTCGCCGGCATTATCCGGATCAGGTTTAGCGGTCGGCGATTTTTTCGCCCTCTCAGCCGCTGCTTGCTTTCGCAAGCCGCAAGCTCCCGCGTGGGGTCTTTAGTATACCAGCCGACGCGCGAAAATCCCGTTAAGCCCGTACCAACAATGCTTACCGAGCCCAGGGCTTGCGTCGGTTGCGCGACAAATCATGCGAGGTGACGATTCGTTCTCGCGGAGCGGCGCCGTACGCCATTTTGGGTATCTCGCAATTGGCGGTTGGCGCGGCTGCCATTTTTGCCCGTTATGCGCTTACGGGAGCGCATCCAATTGCGGTCAGCGCAGCGCGACTGATTATTGCTTCGGTCATTTTGCTCACGGTAGGGATGGTTCGTCGAAGCCCCGACCGGGTGCGCGCAACGGGAAAGCAGAATGTGCTATTTATCGGGGGCGGTCTGTGCCTCGCGATTCATTTCGTCGGCTGGATATCATCGCTCGAATACACGACGGTTGCGGTATCCACACTGCTGGTAACCACGACCCCAATTTGGACCGCGCTCTATGACACGATCTTTCTCAAGCGGCCACTTTCGTGGGTCGCCTGGGCGGCGTTCGGCGCAGGTGGCGTCGGTTTGTTGCTGGTTGTCGGCTTCACGGCGGCTGCGCCGCCTATATCGGGTCATGGGCTACTCGGCGCAATACTCGCGCTTATCGGCGCATTTGCGATCGGCGCCTACTGGATATTGGTGCGCGAAGTGCGCGATCGGTTCGGCACCCGCGCGATCGTTACGCGCACCTACAGTTGGGCCGCGCTTGCCCTGCTCATTGCAACATTGTTTGCTCGCCAGTCGCCGCCGCCGCTGAGCGATGGCATTGCCTGGGGCGGCATTCTGGCAATGGCAATTATCTCACAGCTAATCGGGCATACTGCGCTCAACGCTTGTCTGAAATGGTTCACGCCGAACGCGATTTCGTTTGCAACGGTTCTCGAACCGGTGATTGCGGCAGTTTTGGCCCTCCTAATCTTTCACGAAACACTTGGCGGAGTAGCAATCGCAGGTGGGATTGTTCTGCTGACCGCAATCGGTGTGGTGCTTCGGGAAGAGCGCCGGCGCGAAGTGCTGGACCTCGCGCTGTAGGGTGCTTCGACTACGCATTGCCTTCGGCAAATGCTGCTCAGCATGACATAATATGGACATTGCCAGATATCGATACCAAGCACCCTGGTCAACGGATCGGTCCAAAGTGACTATTGGATGGGTCCGGCGACGGGAAAGCGTTCCAAATTGGGGAATGGGCGCGCGATGAGGATGTACGGACAGGACCCCGACCCCCAGGAAACCCTTGAATGGCTTGACGCGATGCACGGCGTCCTGCGTGCGGAAGGGCCAGCGCGGGTCGCGCAACTGATCGAGGAGTTAATCGATGCAGCGCGTCGCGGCGGTGCGCAGGTTTCGCTTGGGGTTGAAACGCCGTACATCAACACGATTCCGCCGAATGAACAGCCCGCGCCGATCGGCAACGATGAGCTCGAAACGCGACTGCGTCACTACGTTCGCTGGAACTCGATGGCAATGGTCGTGCGCGCAAATAAAACTTCGTCCGAACTCGGCGGGCATGTAGCTAGTTTTGCGTCGGCCGCAACGCTGTACGATGTCGGCTTCAACCACTTCTTCCATGCGCCGAGCGAAACCCACGGCGGCGATCTCGTCTTTTTGCAAGGTCATTCGTCGCCGGGATTCTACGCGCGCGCCTTTCTCGAAGGCCGCATCAGCATCGAGCAGCTCGAAAACTTTCGCCAAGAGGTTGACGGCAAGGGGCTTTCGTCATATCCGCATCCTTGGCTAATGCCGGAGTTCTGGCAGTTTCCAACCGTCTCGATGGGTCTCGGCCCGATCATGTCAATCTACCAAGCATTTTTCATGCGGTATCTGCACGATCGCAAGATGATCGACAGCGGCGATCGCAAAGTGTGGGCGTTCTTAGGCGACGGCGAAATGGATGAACCCGAATCGCTCGGTGCAATATCGCTTGCGGCGCGCGAGAAACTTGATAACTTGATTTGGGTTATCAACTGCAACTTGCAGCGACTCGATGGTCCGGTGCGCGGCAACGGCAAGATCATTCAAGAACTCGAGCGCGTCTTTCGCGGCGCCGGCTGGAACGTGATCAAAGTTATTTGGGGAAGCAAGTGGGACGCGCTGCTGGAGAAAGACCAGAGCGGCAAACTGGTCCAGCTGATGGGCGAATGTTTGGACGGCGATTATCAAACCTTCAAAGCGAATGACGGCAAGTTTGTGCGCGATCACTTCTTCGGGCGCTATCCCGAGACGGCGGCCCTGGTCGCCGACTGGACCGACGAGGAGATTTGGGCGCTGCAGCGCGGTGGTCACGATCCGCGCAAAGTGCAAGCCGCCTATGCAGCCGCCGTCGCCCACAAAGGCCAGCCGACGGTTATTTTGGCAAAGACGATTAAGGGTTACGGCATGGGTGGCGCGGGCGAGGCCCAGAACATCGCGCATCAAGCCAAAAAGATGGGGGTTGAGGCGATGCGCGCATTCCGCGATCGCTTCAAGATTCCGATTCCGGATGACCAAATCGATCAAATTCCGTATTACAAACCGCCCGCCGATAGTCCCGAGATGAAGTACCTGCGCGAGCGCACACGTACGCTCGGCAGCGTCCCGCAGCGCAGCAGCAAAGCCGAGCCGCTGCCGGTACCAGCGCTCTCGGTCTTCGACAAAGAACTCAAGGGCAGCGGTGACCGAGAAGTCTCGACCACGATGTCGTTCGTACGCATCTTAAACACAATCGTTAAGGACAAAGCCTTAACCGCGCGAGTTGTGCCGATCGTCGCCGACGAGTCACGCACCTTCGGTATGGAAGGCATGTTCCGTCAGCTTGGCATCTACTCGTCGGTCGGGCAGCTCTATCATCCGCAAGATTCCGAGCAGTTGATGTGGTATCGCGAAGATAAGCACGGTCAGATTCTGCAAGAGGGAATCAATGAAGCCGGCGCATTGGCATCTTGGATTGCGGCTGCGACATCCTATTCCAACCACGGCATCCAAATGCTGCCGTTTTACATCTTCTACTCGATGTTCGGCTTCCAGCGCGTCGGTGATCTCGCGTGGGCTGCAGGCGACATGCGCAGCCGCGGATTCCTGATCGGCGGAACCGCAGGACGCACGACCCTCAACGGCGAGGGTTTGCAACACGAAGATGGGCACAGTCAAGTCTTTGCATCGTTCATTCCCAATTGCATCTCGTACGACCCAACCTATGGCTACGAGCTTGCGGTCATCATTCAGGACGGCCTGCGCCGGATGTGCGCCGAGCAAGAAGACGTTTACTACTACATCACCGTGATGAACGAGAATTACGCGCATCCGGCGATGCCGTCCGGCGCGGAATCCGGCATATTGAAGGGCATGTATTTGCTGCGTGACGGCGGGAAGGTTGAGAAGAAATCTCCGCGCGTGCAGTTGCTCGGATCGGGCACGATTCTGCGCGAGGTGATCGCCGGCGCAGATCTGCTGGCTGCCGACTTCGGGATCAGCTCCGATATTTGGAGCGTGACCAGCTTCAACGAACTGCATCGCGACGGTGTCGAAGCGCAACGCTACAATCTCGTCCATCCCGAATCGAAGCCGCGACTCTCCTACGTGCAACAGTGTCTGCAGGATCGTCAAGGTCCGGCGGTAGCATCGACCGACTACGTGCGCACGTTCGCCGATCAGATTCGGCCGTTTATCGACCGACGTTATGTAACACTTGGAACCGATGGCTATGGCCGCAGCGATTTCCGGCGCAAACTCCGCGAGTTCTTCGAGGTGAACCGC
>JALYVT010000124.1 GCA_030853105.1 Vulcanimicrobiota bacterium | reverse complement strand
CCCAGAAGCTCTCGCATCACCGGCAGACAGCCCTCGACCCGTGTGCCTTCCGCAACTCCATCCGATAAGACGATCAGCCCCGCTTGAAATTTCACGTCGATGCTTTCCAATCTCCGCTCTTTCCGCCGGATTTCTCGAGCAGCCGTACTTCTTCAATCATGATTCCCTTATCGAACGACTTGACCATGTCGTAGATCGTGAGTGCGGCAACTGCGGCGGCGACCATCGCCTCCATCTCGACCCCGGTCTGCGCGGTGGTTCGCGCGACCGACTCAATTCTCAGAGCGCCGTCGCTCTCCCAACCGATATCAACGTTTACGCTTGCGAGCGGCAGCGGGTGTGCGAGCGGAATGAGGCTCGCGGTTTGCTTGGCCGCCATGATACCGGCAACTCGCGCCGTCACGAGGGCATCTCCTTTGGCAAGGGTGAGTTCGCGGAGCGCGGTTTGGGCAGCATCCGGCATCCGGACCCGCGCAAGCGCGCGGGCGGTCCGCAGTGTCGGGGCTTTGGCGGAGACATCGACCATGGAAACATTTCCATTCGAGTCAATATGTGAGGGTTTATTCAAGAAGATATTTAATCGGCAAGTACAGATGACGCTATTCCAGGATGCACAGACGAGTCCTAGCCCGGGTGCGGCTGCGCTTGCCGAATTGCTGGCGCTCTTTGGAGCGGTTGCCGATTTTGCAATCGGCCTGCCGCGCGGCCACAGCCGGCGAATCGCGCGCCTCACCCAGTCGCTCGCCCAAGTTGCCGAGTTGGAACCCGAGGAGCGAGATGCGGCAGCGTTCGCAAGTCTCTTGCACGGCATCGGCGCGCTCGGCAATCCGGCCTATCGAAAACATGAGCCGCTCGCAGAGCGCGCTGCCGAGATGAGCCGCTGGGATGTTCCGGCCGACGGTGCAAGAATCTGCGAAAAGCTCACGATGCTGCCGCCGCAGACCGCCGACTACGTTCGATGGCAGACCGAATGTTGGGACGGCAGCGGTTCGCCCGACCAATTGCGCTGGAGCGGTATTCCGCGGGCCGCGCAACTCATGCACATCGCGCACAGCTATCTGCAAGCCGGTGAAGCCGAAGAGGGCCTAGCCAAGATCGTCGGTCAGGGTGGCACGAGCTTCTCGCCCGAGCTGACCCGGGCGTTCATCATGTGGTTTCATACGTTCAGCGGCGAAATTGACGAACTGCCCCTGCCGGTGCAGAGCCTGCGCGTCAGCGAAGATGCCGAAGCGGTTCTGCTCGATCTTATCGCCGACCGCATCGATCTTCACAATGGCGCGGTCGGCCGCTGGCAGCGCGTCGCGGATCGAGCCGCGCGAACCGCGATAGAACTCGGGCTCGATTCCGCAATGCAGCAGACGCTTGCGACCTCCGCGCGACTATTCGGAATAGGCGAGCTGCGCGCAGAGATGCTGGAGTCGCAGAAGTTCGATGCACTCGCACGTTTGGGACGCGATGAGCGCGGCCGCAATGCGGTCGCCGCCGCCGCCGTACTCGAAGGGTTTTCCGAACTGCAACCGGTCGCTGCTGTATTGAAAGCCCGCGCTGAATGGTTCGACGGAACCGGCTTGCCGCTGGGTCTGCGCCGCGAGCAGATTCCGCTTGAAGCGCGTGTCTTAGCTCCCTGCATCGCATACGATGCAATCGTGCAGGCCGCTCACGCGCAAGTGCGCAGCGAACGAACGGTGCCGCTTGACCGGGTCGAAGACGGATCGGGAACCCAATTCGATCCGGCGGTCGTACGCGCTCACACCCAGCTTGGTGCGGCATGATCGAACTCAACGAACGCACGCGCCGAATCTCGCCATCGCGCCTGGAAGAGATCCTGCAGCGGTTCGATGCGCACAGCATCGCCGATCCGTTCATGGGCGTTCCGACACACTTAAACTATCTCAAACGCCATGGGCTGCGCGTTCACGGCGGTGATGTGGTCGAGTGGTTCGTCCGCGTCGGCGAAGGGCTGATATCCAACGACTTCACGGTTCTGCGCGACAGCGAAGTCGCCGAGATCGTCGAGATGGTTCCGGGCCGAATCTATGCGACCGATATGTTCAAAGCGTGGGAGGGCGTCTTCTTCACCGAAGAACAGTGCATCTATCTGGGTGTGTGGCACGATAACGTTCGCAACTTGCGCAGCGACGGCCAGACCGGGCTTGCGATTTTGGGTCTTTGGTACGTGCTCTGCTACTGGCTGCAGAAGACCAAATATCCCGACGACATGCAAGACATTCCGCCTAGCGAACTGGCGTGGAATTACATTCGACAGACCGACAAGTGGGTGGCGACCAATCTCAAACACAACACGGTTCGCCACGCCGACGTGGTTGCGACAATCAGCGCGCAGAGCGCCGATGCACTCTTTCTTGCCCCGCCGGCGCGTAACTCGTTTCGCAGCGCAGATGCGCGGATTTGGATGTGGGAGGCTTGGTGGCAGGGCAATCCGTATTTCAACATCGAGCACTACTATCGCGAAACGCTGTTCGGCACGCACAGCACCGACGATCACGGATACGCGCGGGCGATGTCCACCGTACTCCAAGCTGCGGCGGCGTATCCGCTGATTATCATGCAGACCACGCAACAGCGCATCGCCGAACTAGAACCGCTGCTCGCCGCAGCCCGACCCAACATTGAGATTTACTCTCCGCACGCGCTGGAGACGTATCTCATCGCGAAACGCTAGCGCTATCGCGCAGCGTAGCGCGGTGCTATCGCGCAGCGTAGCGCGGTGCTATCGCGCAGCGTGGCGCGGTGCTATCGCGAAGCGTAGCGCGGTGCTATCGCGCAGCGTAGCGCGGTGCTATCGCGAAGCGTAGCGCTGTTGGCCCGGATTCCATTCGCAGAGCGACCCGTCGAGCATCACGAAACTTTCGCAACCGTCAACGTCGGCGTTGAAGTCCTCATTACGAGCCTTAGTCGCACCGACGTTTACGTTCGGGCTCTTACGCGCAGTTGCCCGAGCCTTGATGTACGAGAACTGCGGAGCCTTTGCGAGCACGTTGAGGGCGTTGGCAAGCTCTTGCGCCTGGCGCATCAGCGAACCGGCGCAGCGTTGCTTTGAAAGCGCATCCACAAGAAGCTTAGTATCGCCAGAACCGCGTACAGAATCGTGTGCTTCACATGGGTGTGGCCGTTCAATCCGAGCCACGGGACTGCCGAGACCACGCCGGTTGCGGTGAGGATAGCCAGAACGACGAAGATGATGCCGAGAACCAGAGCGAGCATTTTCATGCGATAACTCCCTTTACTGCGAGTGCTAAACAGATTGCGCCGAACATCAGACAATACCAGCCGAACGGGCGCAGATCGTTCGACTGGAAATATTTGGTCAAAAATGCGACCGAGAAAAAGGCGCAGATTCCCGAAACGACCCCGCCGACGACCGCTTCGATTGCAATCCCACCGGCGCTGGGCGCAAACAGCTCCGGGATTTTCAGCAGCGCCGCCGCGAAGATCACCGGCGTAGCGAGCAAGAACGAATACTTTGCCGCATCCGCGTGCGTGAGATCGATCAGCAGACCGGCGACAATCGATGATCCCGAGCGCGAAATACCCGGCAGCAGCGCAAGCGATTGGCCGAGCCCCACAAACACGCTCTGTAGCCACCCAATCTGCTCCAACTGCTTGTAACGTCCAGTGTCATCCTGAGCAGGGTTTGCCGAACCGGCAAACCCGTAGTCGAAGGGCCGCTGTCGAAGGGCTAAGGGCGCAAGTTGGCGGTTGCGCAGGTACTCGCCAAAGAACATGAGCAGGCCGTTGAGCATGAGGAATATCGCGGCCGGAGCGACGGCGCCGAACAGCGCTTGAACTTTCTCTTGAAAGAGCAGGCCGAGTAATCCGACCGGAACGGTGCCGACTACGAGAAGCCAGCCGATGCGCTCGTTTCGATCGTCCGAAAGCTTGCCGCGCACGATGCTGGCGAGGAGCGCCTTCACGATTGCAACCCAGTCGCGCCAGTAAAACACGATCAGCGCGATCGCCGTCCCGAAGTGGAGCACGACGACAAACCCCAGAAAATTAGGATCGGCGCGCTTGATGTTGTTCCAGTGGAGAAGTGCCGGAACGAGGATCGTATGGCCGAGGCTGCTGATTGGGAAAAGCTCGCTGACGCCCTGTAATACGGCCAAGATCATCGCCTGAACAAAAGTCACGGAGCCCTGCATACGCCCGCGCGGGCAGGATTGCCTGCGAGCGCGGACTAAGCCGCGTGGAGTGGAGAACCACGATGGACACAGCCGCGCGTTCGAACGCGTCGGCGACACGCTGCTGGTTTCGTACAGCATCTCGGAGGATTTTGCTCCCGAGTTTACCGAGACATACGATATCGCCGTCGGCGGCATGGCGATTCTGAGCAACGCCGAACTGCCGAGCGGCCTTCCAATTGTCGTTCAGCTTGAGTTGCGCGGGGATGTTAACCCGATGCTGCGCTTGGATGCAATGGTCCGCTGGTCGCGCTTCGATGCGCTCATGCACCGCTATCGCACCGGCGTGGCCTTCGTCGATCTCACCGATGAGGCCAAGGCCAACCTGCTGCGCTACATCGATACGCTTAACTTACTGCGCGACATGGGTGTCTTATAGCGCGACGAACTTCACGGTGAACGCGTAGATCGCCGCGACCGGTTTGCAGGCGATAAGCCGCGGCGTGAACGAACTCGCGCGCGCCATTGCATCCGCAATGCGATCCAGGCCCGAATCACCCGAGCTTTGCGCAACCACCGTCTGCACGACCGCACCGCGAGCATCCAACATCACCTGAATCTGCGCTGTTCCGCTCTTATCGGATCCTCGAACTTCCGGCGAGATCGGCGGCGGAGTCGCGCTGACCGCGACGGCAGCATCGGCATCTGGGCGACTGCACCCGAGCGCGGTCGGCTTTGAAGTAGGCTGCACTGTCGGAGTTGGCAGAGGCGCCGGTGTAAATGTCGGTGCCGAATTCGCCGGCGGTCCTGAAACCGGCAATGCACGGCGCCCGTGCAGCGCCGCAACTGTTCGCGGAGGCGCGACCTTGTTTGGAAGAGTTTGTTTTGGAGCTGACGGTCGAGGTTTCGGCGGCGCCGGTGTCGGCGAGTGGTGCGTGATCGGCAAGAGCGTCTGCTTGCTGAGCGTTACCGACTGCGGCGGCTCGGTCGGGATGGCGAGCGGCCACCGGAAAAAATGGATGGCGAGCAGATGAATTACAATCGAGCAAACGACCGCAATCAACAATAGGCGGCGGCCGCGACGCAATTCCATACGCTAGGTGGCTTGGGCTAGGTGAGAGACGCTCCCTTCCTCGCGGGAAGGAGGCGTCTCTCTAATTCCCTGGGTCGAACTCGGCGGTGAAGCCGTAGTCGCCGGCCACCGGCGTGCAATTTACCACTTTCGCCGAGTAGCTGGATGCCTTGGCCGCAGCGATCGCCGCCTGATCGATTGATGAGTTACCCGAACTTTGCTGCACCGTTGCCGCTTGCAGCGAGCCGGTCGGCCCGACAGTCACCTTAACAAGCACGGTTACCACGCCGAGATTCTGCTGCCGAGCCATCTCAGGGTAATCCGGTGGGACTTTGTTGGTCGCGACGGCATCGCGATACGGAACCGCGCACTTCGGCGCTGGTGTGGGCGTCGGCGCCGCAGGTCCGGCACTTGCTTTCACTGCGGGCGCAGCAGCAGCCGTCCCCTGGGCGTTCGGAACGCCATTCACGGAACTGTTTTTTGGCGCGACATAGGCGTTTTGGGGCGCACCGGCCTTATTGTTGGAGGTTGTCTTGACGGTATTGATCTTGAGCGCCTTGGGTTGTGGAGCTTGCTTTTGAGGCGGGGGCGTACTCTTTGGCGGCTCCGTCGGCCTGGGCGTCGGGGTCGGAGGCGGCGGCGTCGGCACGACTATCTTGGTCTTCTTGGTCTCGGAGACTTTCTCAACTTGCTGATCTTGAGTATGCGTCTGTTTGAACGGGATCAGCGGGCCGCCGATCAAGTGAATGAGAATCGATATCAAGATCGCCGGAAGCAAGAAGCTACGGGCCCGCTGACCCGTGCTGATATACGGGGATTCGTTCTTGTCTGCCATCAGTTAGCTCTTGCTGCTCTTACAGGTGCTGCCCTGGATGCAATTCGCGAGACCAAAGCTCGTTAATTGTTGCGATTTGGCCGCGTCCATCACTTGTAGGATCGTTCCGGTGTTCGCCGCCGGATCTGCCTTGATGATGACGCTCTTTTGGGTGCCGTTGGTTTGCGTCTGCAGCGTCTTGAACGCATCCGACGCCTCGCTAATCGTCACGGTCTGCGAACCAATTTGAATCTTGTTATCTGCCGTAATGATTACAACGATCTGCGACGCTAAGACCTTGTCTTTGTTTAACGCTTCGGGAAGCTTGGGCTCTTTAGTGACTGACGCGAGGATGATAAAGATGATCAGCAGGACCAGCAGCACGTCCGTGAACGGCGTGATGTTGATGGTCGACATGACCTCTTCTTCGCCTTGACCTGTCGAAACGGCCACGTATTACAGAACCTCCATTATGATGTTGCAAATCCAACGTCGGTGAGATTGGCGATTTTTGCAGCGTCTAGAATCCGAATGATGAGTCCGTAGGGAGCCTTCACATCCGGAACAATCTCAACGTGCTTACCCGGTTTTCTAGCAGCGACGGCAGCCATATCGACGTAGATGTGGGCCACATCCGATTTCTTGCCGTCGACATAGATCACGCCTTTTGCGGTAACGTCAACCTCAATTTGATTATGAGGATTCGGTTTACTGGAGGTCGGGGGACTGTGCGGGTCAAGCGCCTTCTCGAACCCGGGAGGCGTAATCAGCGCCGCCAGGATCATGAAGATGATGAGCAGCACCAACAACACGTCGGTGAACGGCGTGATGTTGATCTCCGCCATAAC
>JALYVT010000013.1 GCA_030853105.1 Vulcanimicrobiota bacterium | reverse complement strand
ATCGCCGATTCGATATGCGCGTAGGGCAAGCTCGCGATGTCGTTTGCATCCGGCGTGTCGGAGATCAGCGCGGTGTATCGATGCATGACGACAACCAGCGGCCCTTCGACAGCGGTTTTGCCTGCGGCGACTGCGGGGCGGCAGAATCGGCAGGTCACTCGTACCGAGCGAACGGCGCGAAGCGACGGAACCGCAAGCGCAAAGGTTCCATCCGCGTCGGTGAGACCGCGAATCGTTATGTTAGCGGCATCCGCGCGGACCGTCGCATTCTCAATTGGGGCGCCAAACTGGTCGCGAACTGAACCCACCAGTAAATCGCTTTCCAGAGTATTTGGCTGCGCTAAAGCCGCCCCGGGCTTAAAGACAGCAGCGAGCAGCAACACCAGCGCGATGGCAAGGGATCGACCGATCAGGTTTAGCGACCTGCCTCGAAGCGCATGAAACGGGTCGGGCGATTCAATTGGGGTGATTTTCACGTATTCTTCAGAGATTCGGTTATAATGAGGTCAAATGTCAAGCTATTGGTTGCGGCGCCTGGTCTTCGCGGGATTACTGCTCGCAGCGGTTTTCAGCGCGCGAATGGCGTCTGCCGGGGTGGCTTCACTGCAAATGTTAAGCGCCGAGCAGTTTAGTCCGTCGTCCGCGCCTGCGCTGCTTGGTCCGATCACCGAAGCGGGCCGCAAGGGCTGGGCCTGCGCGCCCGAAAAGGCGGCCGGATCGACCGGCTCGACCCAGGCTGAACTTCCGACCAACCAGCGCGAGCCGTAACCGCTTGCCGAAAATTCCGTGGGCAGCCGTCGCTCTGGGCGTAATCGGCGCGTGCGTCAGCGCAATCGTCGGCGCACCGCTTTCGGTTTCAGCGCAGACGTACGACGCGGCTAAGCCGGTCCCGCGAACGACTTCCGCCCCGGCACTGCGGGCGCTGGCTATCCAACGCGAGGTCCATGAACGGTTCAGCCTGGGTTTGCAAGCCTCTGTTCGCAATGATTGGACCGCCGCAGCCGTCCAGTTTGAACGAATCCTTGCGCTTAAACCGCAAGAGCCGCAAGCATCGACCGCGCATTATGACTTGGCAAGCGCATACGCCGGATTAAAGCACTACGACGCCGCAGCGCAGCAGTTGCAAGCCGCGATAGCCGGCGATCCCGGATTCTTAGCCGCTTACGCGAATCTTGTCGCCGTCGATCTCGCCCGCGGCGATTTGGGCGCGGCGCGCAATGCGGCCGACCGATTCATCGCTCTAGCTCCGGAATCGGCGCGTGCCCTCTACTCCCGCGGAATCGTCGCACTACGGGACGGTGATTCGCAGATCGCACGTTCAGATTTCGGGAAGCTGCTGCAAAGCAATCCCTCGTACGCGATTGCGCATTATGACCTGGCGCTCGCGGAGAGCCGGTTGGGGCGATATGATATTGCATTGACCGAACTGCAAGCCGCGCTTTCGCTCGCACCCGCGTATGCGCGCGCGCGCTTCGCCCTAGGAGCCGTGTTGCTTCGAGATGGTCAGCGCGCCGCAGCTCGCGTTGCGTTTGATCGTGCGATGCATGATGCCGGTTCGGATCCCACGCTGCGAAACTTGGCCGCAGCGCTGCGCGATTCGATAAGATAACACTTCAGACTTTCTTCAGTACCGCATACTATTCTCAAAGCCTCAACTCTCATCTTGGAGGCTACGCATTATGCAAAAGAAGTTCGCCGCGTTCGCAGCAATAGCGGCAGTCGCATTGCTTGCGGCGTGCGGTGGCGGCGGCAGCGGCGGCGGTTATAATCCGCCGAGCAGCGGTGGAGGCGGCGGCAGCACACCGCCCCCACCGCCGACCGTTCCCGCGAATACCATCGCAATCGCTTTTCCCGCCGGTATCGGCACCGAAAAAGATCCCACTTGGGGTGCTGTCGGAGGATTTACACAACAAGGTCTTTCTCAAGTCCTTGGGTTCGCACCGGGTACCAGCATTATGCTGCAAAATCTCTCCACCACGACACCGCATACGTTGAACGTCGTCTCGGCAGGCGCAGTAGCGCCCGCAGTATTCCCGGCAAATCCCGCGTTATCGACCGGGGCCGGCGGCGGCAGCAACATCCAGGCCGGCTTCTCGAGCGGTGCGATTCCGCCAGGCGGCAAAGTCGGTCCGTTCACACTCATGTCCGGTACGTATCTCATCGGCTGCGCCTTCCACTACTCGTCCAACAACATGCAAGACGTGTTGGTCGTAGCGGCGGCGGCCACTCCCGGTCCGCAAGCGCAACAAACGCCTAGCCCGGGCGGCGGCGGACCTCCTGGAGGCGGGTACTAATATGCTGCGCAGAGTGTCGCTCGCGATCGCGCTCGCCGCTCTGTTTTGCACGGGCGCGGTTGCGGCGTCAGGCCCGCAACCGCGCCTTCAAGACCAGACCGGGCGCATTTTTACCCTTGACACACTGCACGGAGAGCCGGTCGTCCTGACGTTTATTGCGACTCATTGTACCGATGCGTGTCCGCTTATCAACGCACAGTTCGCACAAGTTTCGCACGATTTGTCGGTAGATCATGTGCGGGTGCATTTGCTCTCAATCACGCTCGATCCCGAGAACGATCCGCCCGCGAGAATGCGCGCCGTCGCCAAGCAATTCGATGCGAATGCGCAAAACTGGCAACTCGCGACCGGTTCACCCAGCCAGGTTCATCGGATCATGCGCGCCTATAATGTGTTGGCGCAGCACGATCGCAAAGGTTACGCCGATGTTCATACAACCTATATCTATTTAATCGATAGACACGGGAAACTCGCAAAGACGATCCTGGCATCCACCAACTTCAGTGCCGACTTGTTTCACGAACTTTCGGTCGACTGGAATAGGCTGATGCGCTGATGCGCGCGATCATCATGGCTGCGATTGCGTCAATCGGCCTGAGCATTAGCGCTTGTACGCCGGGAGCGATCGGTCCATCCGGTAACTCAAATGGCGCGGCCGCGGTAACGATCGACGTCAATCTCACAACGCACATGGCAATTTCGTCGCCGCTCGGGATGCTGCAAGGATATGCACCCGAGACCACCACGGTCGCCGTCGGCACATCGCTTCGTTTCGTCAATAGCGACGGCTTTGCGCATACCGCGACATCGATTGCGGGAGCAACCTTCCCGGCGAGCACGCCGTTCACGCTGGCGGCGTTTACACCCGGCGGCAGTTTGCTTTCGGCCGGCTGGAGTTCCGGTGATTTGGCAGCCGGCGCGGCATCGCAAACCTTCATTGCCGATAAACCCGGAACGTATTTATTCGGCTGCGCGCATCACTACGGCGCGCCGATGCGAGGATCAATCGTTGTTCAATAAGTATGTGGTCGCTGCAATGACCGCAATGACGATTGCGTTAATATCCGCGAAGCCTGCGTCTGCGATTCCGCTCTTTGCGCAGCGCTATCATCTGCAGTGCACAGCATGTCACTCGGTGTTGCCGGAGCTTAATGCATTCGGGAATGTTTTTCGCAACAACGGCTATCAGCTTCCGATCGCTCGGCACGGCACGACCCTATTCGCGATTCGTTATCAACTCGAATATGATAAAACGCCGGCGGCCGGAACTCGTCGTTACACCCCCGGTGGTGTCTTGCTTTCAAACGCCGATATCGGTGCGGTCAGTGCATTTCTCCACTACAATTTGGGCGCCGGTGGCGGCCCAAGCGGCGCATACCTGGCGTATCTGGCAAATTACAACGAACATACGCAGGCGCTCTATCGCGCCGGACTCTTTGAACTTCCGCTCGCCCAATCGCCAGGTCAGCGGCTCGACGATCTTTCCGCCTACGGATACTACGCCACGCGAGTCGGGTTGAACGACCTTACTTTGGCCGCGCCGCGTTGGGGCGCCCAGTATCAGCGCAGCGTCGGCAAGCTTCGTGCAGATCTCACGGTTGCGCTCGGAGAGTTCAAGGGCGCGCCGTACGGCGGCAAACCGATTGCTACCGGCGAGATAACTGCCGCCGGCACGCCCGAAGTGGGCCTCTTCTTACGACAGTCGCTGACCGACGATACGGAAGTCGGCGGCGCGCTGCTTGGGGGACAGCGCCGAATAACGCCGACCGGACGCACCGGTTTCATGGATTCATACCGGCGCTATAACGTGTACGCGCACACCAGCTATCGAAAGTTCGATCTGCAGGCCGAGCAATGGTGGGGTAACGACGCGAATGCCGACGGCTTCGGAACCTCGCAATTCAGCAGCGGAGGCTACGCGCGGCTGAAATACTACCCCGGACCGCACGGCTATCTCGGAATCCGTTACGACGGCTCGGCTAACCCGCTGGCCACGCGCGATATCGTCTACTACGGCGCCGCGCTGCTAACGCCACATTCGCGAATACTGCTCGAGCGCCGTCAGCCATTGGGCGGCGGGGCCGGCTTCTTCAGCGCTGCGCTGACGGTGGGATTTCCCTGGCCTCGCGGCCTATAACTGCAGATGCGTGTTCTGCTGATCGAAGATCAGCCTGCGATTGCGGCCGCCGTCCGTACGATGCTCGAACGCCGCAAATTCGCCGTTGAGAGCGCCCTCGACGGTGAGATCGGCTTGGACTATCTTTTGCGCGGAAGCGCGGATATCGCCGTGGTTGACATCGTGCTTCCCAAGCGCGACGGATTCGAGATCGTGGCAGAAGCGCGCGCGCAGGGAATCCAGCTGCCGGTTATCATGCTGACCTCGCGCGATGCCGTAGAAGATCGCGTCAGGGGTCTCGACTGCGGAGCCGACGACTATCTCGTCAAACCATTCGTCGAAGAAGAGCTGATTGCACGCATCAATGCGTTGCTTCGCCGCGCCGACAAACCGATTCAACAGTTTCTGCAAAGTGGTAAACTCACGATCGACACGACGGCGCGAACGGCAACCTACGATTCACGTTTGCTTGAGGTCGGCTCGACCGAGTTTAGGGTGCTTGAGTTTCTGGCCCGCAACGCGGGCATTACGTTTACGCGCACGCAATTGCTCGAACGGCTGTGGGAGTACGATTTTGAAGGATCGACCAACATCGTCGATGTGTACGTCAGTCAACTACGGCGCAAGCTTAAGGACGCCGGCGCGCGCGATTTCATAAAAACGGTTTGGGGTGTCGGCTATCGGGTTGACGCGTGATCGCTCGCCTGACTGCGACGTACTTGGGAATCTTTGCCTGTGTCTTGATTGCGCTCGGACTTGCTGCGTATTGGCTCATCGGCGCCGAGTACACGAGTCTTATGCAGCCCGCCCTCGGCACTCCCGAAGGCAGCGCCGCTTACGGGCTCGCAATGCGCCACGTCGGCGTAACGATCGTCGAGTTTGCAATTCCGCTCTTGATTGTGGTTGGAATCGCGTCTTATTTCCTCGCGCGGTTATCGCTGTTGCCGCTGATCGCCGCGCAGGAACGGGAGCGCCGCTTCGCCGCCGACGCTGCGCACGAACTGCGTTCGCCCCTGGCAACGATCGCAACCATCGCGCAGGCTTCCCGCTCGGCGGCCGCAGATCGCGCACGCGACGATTTCGAAACCATCGCGCAAACCGCGCTAGAAGCCTCTGCGTTAATCGGCGACTTGTTGACATTGGCTCGGGAACCGCGGCCCACGGTACTTCACGCTGAGCCGGTCGATCTGGGCGCGATCGTCGCCGCAACTGTTGCGGAGTTCGAGCGACAATCGATGACGCGCAACATTGCACTTTCAGCGACCCCGGTAAGCGCCATCGTTCACGGCGACGAGCGTCGGCTCAAAGAAGTCGCGCGCAATCTGCTGAACAATGCGCTGCGTCACGCATCGAGCAACGTGCGCATCTCTACGCGATCCGATTCGAAGTATGCGTACCTGATTGTCGAAGATGACGGCGACGGGATTCGACTCGATCAGCGCGAGAAAGTCTTCGAGCGCTTTTACCGCAGCTCCGATGACGGCCAAGGCACCGGCCTTGGCCTTGCAATCGTTCGCTGGGTCGCACACGCCCACGGCGGCGAGATTAGCGCAGGCGATGCAGCAACCGGCGGCGCCGAGTTCACCTTCCGGGTCCCAAAATACTTGGTTCCCTAACGCGAATTATGTGCCGGCTGTAGCCTACCGTGCTGGGCAGTATGGTAGGTTGCTCTTTCGGGCGACGGATTTGGGGAGCTTGCCGCCTAAAGAGGCTGGGGAATGGCTTTTGAATCTCTAGGCGCCTTTGTTGAGGGGTTGCGGCGGATCGGCGAATTGCATACGATCGAGGCACCGGTCGATCGGCATCTTGAGATCGCCGAGATCACCGACCGCGTCGTCAAAGCCGGCGGTCCGGCGCTTTTGTTTACGAATGTGCGCGGCTCGGATTTTCCGGTGCTCACCAACCAGTTCGGCTCGGAGCGGCGGATGGCGCTGGCCCTTGGAATTGAACGGTTGACGAACGCCGGGGATCGCATCAGTTCGCTGCTCGATCTCTCGATGCCGAGTTCGCTGAGCGAAAAACTCGGGAAGCTGTTCTCACTCGCGCCGCTGGCAAGCGCGATCCCTAAGACCGTGAAGAATGCGCCGTGTCAAGAGGTCGTTATCACCGAACCTGACCTCACTGCGCTTCCGGTGCTCACGACCTGGCCGCTCGACGGCGGCCCGTTCATTACGCTTCCGCTCGTCATCACGAAAGATCCGCAGAGCGGTCAGCCTAACGTCGGCATGTATCGAATGCAGGTTTACAGCGCGCGTGAAACCGGCATGCACTGGCAGCGCCACAAACAAGGCCGCGCGCATGCCGCGAAATGGGGTGATAAAGTTCCGGTTGCAGTTGCGATCGGCGCCGATCCGATTCTCACGTACTGCGCAACGGCGCCGCTGCCGCCGGTCGTCGATGAATACATGTTCGCCGGTTTGCTGCGCGGAAAAGCCGTGAATCTGGTCGCCTGCAAAACCGTTGATCTGAAAGTTCCGGCCGAAGCCGAGTTTGTTTTAGAAGGCTACGTTGACAACACCGATCTGCGAGCCGAAGGACCGTTCGGCGATCACACCGGTGTCTACAGTCTTGCCGACACCTACCCCACTTTTCATGTGCAATGCATCACTCATCGCAAAAATCCGATCTACGCCGCAACCGTCGTCGGAAAGCCGCCGATGGAAGACGCATGGCTCGGCAAAGCCACCGAACGCATCTTCTTGCCGCTGCTGCAGATGGTCGTACCGGAGATCGTGGATATGAACCTTCCGGTTGAAGGCGGATTTCACAATCTAGCGATCGTCTCGATCAAGAAATCGTACCCCGGTCAGGCAAAAAAAGTCATGAACGCGCTGTGGGGTCTCGGTCACATGATGATGCTCACGCGGTTGCTGGTCATCGTCGATAGCGACGTCGATGTGCAGGACCCGCGTGCGGTTGCGTGGTTTGTGCTGAATAATCTCGACGCGCAGCACGACCTGGTAATGATGCCCGGACCGGTTGATGACCTGGACCACGCATCGTATACGCCGGCGGTCGGCATAAAAATCGGCATCGATGCGACACGGAAGAATGCATCCGAGGGTTACACGCGCGAATGGCCGCCTGACATGATTATGGACGACGCTACCCGAGATTTGGTGAATGCGCGCTGGGACGAGTACGGATTCGACCGCGTGAAGAAAGCGTTCACCATCGACGATTGGTCGGGTCAAGGCCCGCAGGCGCTCCGCAGATTGCGCGGCCGATAAATGGTGGCTAGTTTTCCGAAGCAGAGTTCGCTCTTTCTGCGAGAGATCCGAATCGAGCACACGTTGTTTGCGCTGCCGTTTGCGTACGTCGGGGCAGTGTTTGCAGCCCGCGGGTTGCCATCGTGGGGCGCGCTGCTGTGGATCACGCTGGCAGTTTTTGGAGCGCGTACCGCAGCAATGGCCGCTAACCGGTATTTCGATCGCGATCTCGATGCGCGCAATCCGCGCACGGCGCGACGCGCTTTAGCGAGCGGCACACTCGCGCCTTCGGTGATGCTGTGGGCGATTGCAGGCGGCTTGGTTCTGCTGCTAATCGCGGCATGGGAACTCAATCCACTCTGCGTGAAGCTCATGCCGCTTGCAGCGCTTGGCTTGTTACTCTATCCGCTCTGCAAACGGTTTACTTGGCTGGTGCACTTCGTGCTCGGTGCGGTCGATGCTCTCGCGCCGCTCGGTGCCTTTATAGGTATTACCGGAACGATTACGATTCCGGCCATTCTACTGTTTGTTGCGGTTACGGTCTGGGTTGCGGGATTCGACATCATCTATGCGCTGATGGACTTGAGCGTCGACAAAGCCCAAGGGATCAGTTCGCTTCCGGCTCGCTTTGGTGAACGAAGCGGGCGCGTGCTGCCGATCGCACTGCATGTGCTGATGATCGTTGCGCTCGGCCTAGCCGGGTATCTAGCCCACGCCGCGATTGGGTATTATGCAGGGGTCGCTTTGGCCGCAACCTTGGTCGTCTATGAGAACCAGCAGTTCGATCTCACAAAGAACATTTTCGTGCTCAACGAACGCATCTTCCTCACCAACATGGCGTTCTCGGTCGCCTTCTTAGCAACCACGCTCGCCGGCTTTACGTTACGGTAGACAGTATGACAACAACGACCGGTTCGCGCCGAACATTTCTGGCAACGGGCGCCGCCGCTCTCGGAACCCTCGCCGCGAAACCAACCCTTGCGGCGATCGGCGATTCGCAGTTCGCGCAGATCGTGATCGGCGTCAACGCTCCGTTCTCCGGCGAGAAGGCGCACCTGGGCGAATCGCTGGCAAACGGCGTGCGCGCGGCGATCACGTACGCGAACCAATATGGAGGCACGCTCGCGAACTCGTTCGGCATGCGGACCTTCGATGATATGGACGCGCTGGCAACCGCTACCGTGAACGCGCAGTTTGCATCCGATGACCCCAGCATCGTCGCGGTCATCGGCGGCCCGAGCGGGAGCATTCTTAATGCAACCTTACAGACATACGTCAACACCAGTATGCCGCTGATCGTGCCGACCTCAACCTACGATCCGATCACCTCGCACGGGTATCGCAACATCTTTCGGCTGCCGACTAAGGATTCAACCGAGGGGCAACTCTACGCGCGCTACCTCTCCGATACGGCAAAACCGAAGTACGCGATTGCCGTTTCACAAGACGGTGATTACGGTTACTACGTCATCCAAGGATTTACGCAACAAGCTAAAGTCGAGCACTTCAAAGCCGATTCGTTCATCTTTGCGATCGACAAGCCCGACTACACCGCCGCGGCCGCAAAGATCGTCGGTGTAAAGCCCGATTATATTTTCTTGGCCGGCGCGACCCGCACCATGGGGCCGTTGATCCCGGCGTTGAGGACCGCGGGGTACACCGGAACATTTGGCGCATCCGAAGGCTTCTTCACCGCCGAGACCGCCGATAAATACTCG
The DNA here is from genome assembly GCA_030853105.1 of Vulcanimicrobiota bacterium. Classification (GTDB taxonomy): domain Bacteria; phylum Vulcanimicrobiota; class Vulcanimicrobiia; order Vulcanimicrobiales; family Vulcanimicrobiaceae; genus JALYVT01. The sequence goes on along the minus strand of JALYVT010000013.1, from coordinate 12,496 downwards.
AAGGACCTCGGCAAGCTGGTCGTCTCATCGTCGATGCCGCCGCTGCAGCGTGCCCCGAGCGCGTTCCAACTCTTGCAGGATTACCAACATCGGTACGGACAGATCGATGGTTACTCGGCATTCGGTTATGCCGCCGCTCAAATCCTAATCGCCGCTTCGCGCCGCCTCGGCGCGACCGGTCGAATCACGATGCTTGAAGCACTCCAGAACAACGGCAGCTACGACACGATCGTCGGCCAATTCCGCTTTACGTTCAGCGGCGACCCGATCGACCCGAACTTGTACTTCTATTCGCTTGAAGATGGAAAGTTCAAGTTCGAGAAACCGGCGCACCCAACCGGCTTCGTCCTCTAACCCCTAGCGGGCTTTCATTGTCCGATGACGATTGACGCTTACATGATGAGGGCGAGACATGATCTGTTGGTCGACGATCTCCTCGGTCTCTTCCAGCGCCAGCACAAAGCGCAGGCGCCAGCTTCCGAGCGTGATCGTGAGTTTGGTTCCAAAGAACTCCATGAGCTATGCCTCCACTCTGCGCCACTGCAGTACGGCGGTTGCGATTGATGCCACCGTAATAACCGCGAGCGCGGTGATGCTTGCGGTCGCACTCGGCGGCAATAACGTCAGGTGCTGCTGAACTCCGAATTGCATCGCATAGGCGAGCGGGTTGATCGTATCGATCGTGCGAAATATAGCGTTCAGGAGAGTCGCCACTGGTGCGTTTCCGAAGCTGATCACCGCGAGAATCATCAAGGCCACAGCAACCGGCCATGCCATTCCGATAACGACGCCGAGCATTCGCTTGAACGACGCCGCGCATGTCGTCAGCAATGCGTACCATGCAATCGGCAACAGAATTGCAAAGCTCACCAGTTCACTCGAATTGGACGTGAACGAAATTGCCGGCACTCTCCACAGCGCTGTCTCTATCAGCTGGTAGATTATTCCAAGCACGATTGCCGCAAGAATGGCCGCAATGTCGATTCCCATGACCAGCAACGCGTACGCTTGGCGCGAGATCGGTTTGGTCCAGGCAAGTTCAAGATGACCCTCATTCTCTTTGGTGAGCGGCGCGGCCAGGGTTGTGGCGATTATCATCGCCCCAATGAGCGCGACTCCGAAAAGCAACTCGACCGGAATGCCGCCGAGTTTGATCATAGTAGTCGTCGTGTTGCTATTGAGGTCGTGATGCTCCGTCATGGTGAAGATACCGCTAAACGACTGCGTGCTGCTCCGCTCAGGATGACTGCGGGTGCCTGGGTCGCGCACGATTTGGACCGTGGTTCCATCGGGAGAAGTTCGCACGATTACGCTTTTGTGCTTTGCCGCGTTAACGGCTCTGACAATCTTTGTTCCGTCCGCCAGGGTTTGGGTCGTTTGAACGGTGCCTCGCTCTTGCATCAGCATATGATCGGCCATGAGGTTGGGTAGCCCGCCCACCATAATACGAACGACGCCCACGAAAACCAGCAACGCTGCTAAGACCCATGCGTAGGCCCGCAAGCAGCGGAAGACGCGAAGAAACTCGGTGTAATACATTTAGCGTACCTCGATGATGCCGCCCGCATGTGCGGTCGGGTCTACAGCGTTTAGGAAAATATCTTCAAGGTTGAGATCGACGGTTCGCACGTTGCTTGCACCCATCGCTGCGAGTTTTTGACTAAACTCTGCGCTGCCGTCGCGGACGCTCAGCCGCAAGATGCGGCCGGCGCGTTCCACTCGCGTGATTCGCGGATCGCCGGAGAGCCCGTTGAGCGAAAATTGGTCGGTCTCGAAGATGCCTTCGACGATCTTCTGCTCCGCTTTCAAATCATCAACCAGCCCCTTCAGAATCAGCTTGCCGTTTTGCAGCACTGCGATGGCCTCAGCGGCGCGCTCGACTTGTCCGATTTGGTGCGATGAAAATACGATCGTGCTTCCGCCGGCCGATGCGCCGACGATGAGATTCAAAACGGCACGCTGATTGACCGGATCGAGCCCGCTAGTCGGTTCATCCAGAATCAACAACTCAGGTTCGATCGAGAATGCCATCACGACGGCGAGCGCCGTGCGCATCCCCTTCGACATTGCGCGCACTCGCTTTTTCGGATCGAGCGCAAAGAGTTCGAGCAATTCGTTTGCGCGCTTGCTGTTGTAGCGTTTGAAGGCGCGGCGCTGCATCTCAAGGTGCTGCGCGACCGTCATCCATTCATAGAGCACGCTGCGTTCGGGAACATACCCAATCGATTCGAAATCGCTCGGCGCTAGCGGTTTGCCGTCAAAGGTGATGGTGCCGGAAGTCGGCCTCGCAAGGCAGAGCAGGCATTTGAAGGTGGTCGTTTTGCCGGAGCCGTTCGGCCCGAGCAGACCGAAGACACAGCCTTTGGGAATCTCGACGCTAAAATCATCTACGGCGCGCGATTTTCCGTACAACTTGCGCAGATGCTGAATAGAGATCAAACTCATGAATCATGTTCCTCTGGAAACCACCGCGCAAGTGCGCTGGTAAAGAGAGCGCGAATGTCGCGAGCAGAGAGGCCGATCGATTTGGCTTCTCGCACCGCCGAAACCAGTCCGTCCATCGCCACATCGCGCAACGTTTGTTTGGCGGAGGCAGCCGAGCCGTTGCTGCGGATGAACGACCCGCGGCCGGGGGCAGTCTCGATGACCGCATCGCGTTCGAGATCGCGGTAAGCGCGGGCAACGGTATTGGGATTGATCGTAAGATCGACCGCCAAGGCTTTGACCGTCGGAAGCTGCTCGCCGGGCTGCAGCACCCCGATCGCCACCCAGCGCTTAACCTGTTCGGTCAGTTGAAGGTAGATCGGGACACCGCTGCGCGGGTCAACCGTAAAGACTGCCGGCACGGCTTTAGAACTTCGGGCCCCAACCCGGGAAGAGCCGGCTGGTCGTGTCGCCCATCGGGATAATCGGCCGACGAATCTCTTGGGTCAGCGCCGGTTCGGGGCGATAGAGGCGAAGTGTGGACATTTTGGTCTCGCTTTCCGCACCAGTCCGACATGCTGCCGTACTAGTACACTAGTACAATAGCATATCGGTACAGAAAGTCAAGGGGTCGCCACAAAGAAAAGCGGCGCCCCAGAAAGGCGCTGCGGAGGCGCTAGTCGTTTTCGGCTTGCCCGTCGGGGGGCGGTTCGGCCGGAGGGGTCGGCGGCATCGGCTTTTCTGACATTTGTGTCTCTTTTCTTAGATGGGACTCTAGGCTCAACTAACCGTCGGCGTTCTACGAACTACTTCTCGAATCCGGCTACGTAGGTAGCGATTTCCGCGCGCGATCGAATCGCAAGCTTGGCGAAAATTGATGCGACATGATTCTCTACGGTGCGCTCGCTGAGCACTAGCGCTTCTGCGACAGCACGATTTGATTTTCCATCTGTCACTTGGCGAGCCACTTCCCATTCTCTATGGCTCAACTCCTCACTCCGCCGCGATCGCGCAGGTTTTCCCCGGGCAAAAATCGCCGAGACTCGCACTACATCAGTCACCGACCCGCATTCTTCGTACAAGCGATGCGCCTCTTGATGTGCGTCGGCGAGTTCGAGACTCTCCGCCTGATGTAGCCTCCAACCAACCTGTGCAAACTGATCCGCTGCTTTAACAGCGCTTCGGCGGCGCGTTTCCCCTGAAGAGACGTAGGCGTCTACTAGGCTTAGCGCTGCGGACGCGGAAACGCTGGAATCGGCTAACGCACTGAGCAGTTTACGACCTTCGACCACGCTGTCGCTCAGACCGCAACGCGCGACCTGCAATAGTATTTCGGTGTTGTTACCTGCGTTCGTCAATCGGGTTACCGTACGGCGCAAAATCAATGACGCCTCGCTTCGCCGATTGTCGTTCCACAATTTTGCCCCGAAGACTGCCACGAGCGGTCCGAAAACGACGGGATCCTTCGAGGCGTACGCGTGTTCTAGGAGCCGTTCGCTCGCGCATCTGCGGAGTAATTCAGAGTCTCCCAGTCTCACTGCAAGTGGTATACCAACCCGAGCTATCGAGATTGCAACGTAGGGATTGTCTACCGTCGCCTCCAGCGCACAATTCACAAATTCTAGTGCGTTGCGAAGATTACCGAGCAGGAAGTACAACTGGGCAGCCTGGGAAAAGACGGCCCCTTGGCCCAGGCGGTGCTGACGTTCCAGCGCCACAGCTTGGTCCAGCTTTTGCCGGGCGTATTCGAAGTCTTCAACATTTGACGCCATAGCCGCGGCGGCAGCAGCCGAAAGACGACGATACAAAAATAGGGGAATCGCCTCCCTCTCCGCTAGTCCGATTGACTTCTCGAATTCCTCTTTCCAATGCTGTGCATCGCCAAAATGGATGTTAACTACGGCACGCGCTTCATAATATCGTGTCAAAGAACGATAGTCTGCATGGTGTTCGAGCGCCGCAATCCGCGCCAAGCTGCGAGTTGCATCTTCGCCTCGTCGCAAATGAGCCAAGTACCACGCCAACAGTGATTGCAGCTCGAAATACAAAGTCGGTTCCTCAGAAGCGTCAATGTATTTCAGACCAGCGGCAATAGCGCTCAGCGCGCCGTCGTCATCTAGGAGCGAATAGCGGCTCCTCGCGCGCGCCATCGCGATACGAGCCACTGCCGGCCCATCGGCTTCGGATTCATAGAAGTTCAATAGGCTTTCAAGCAGTTTGTCGCCTTCGTTAATCCGGCTACTATACTCGTATGCGTGCGCAAGTTTTTCAAAAACCTCAACGTTCGACCGAGCTAGCTCCATCTGATAGGCAGCCCGTTCGAAGAACGATGCTGCATCGTTAAAAGCAAAGACTTCCATAGCGCTCTCGCCGGCCCGCTGATTGTAGCGCGAAGATTTTTTGGCGCAATGCGCCATCCATGCGTGGTGAGCAAGTTGCGGTAATCGATCTGCCGAGTCACCGACACGCTCCAGACGTTCGAGGATTCGGCGATGGAGGTCGATGCGTTCGGCGTTCAGCAGCTCGTCCACGATTGCTCGACGAATGAGGGCGTGGCGAAAGCTAAAGGTTATCCGCGCGCGATCCGCGCTTTCAATTATGACCTGTTGGTCCCGCGCCTTACGCAGAACGCGCAGCGTTTCATCCAATGACGTCCCCGCGATTTCTGCGAGCGCCGATTGGTCGAACTCACCCATGACGGCTGCGACTCGCAGCACCTCGCGGTCCTGCTCTGTGAATTGTTTGAGACGATGAGCAACGATCGCTTGCAATGAAAGTGGGAGATTCCCTTCAAATGACTGCGGATCGTCGAGCGCATGTTTAAGCAACTCGATCAACAGCAACGGGTTACCTTCGGCAAGCGCGCAAACTTGTCGGCGGGTGCGCCCTTCGACTGTAGCGGACGTATCTTGCAGTGTGGCGTCTACGAGTGAATGCGCTTCGTTCAATGCAAGCGCGTGCAGCGACAGGCGAGAACAGTTTGGCCTCCGAGCGAGTTTCGCAATAAGATCGCGCGCAACGGCAGACTCTAACACATCTTCGCTTCGGTACGTGCAGACTATGAGTAATCGTGAGTCTTCGAGGCGCCCGGCCAAGTGCATCAAAACTTCCGCGGACGCGCCGTCGATCCAATGGATGTCCTCGATCATTAGTATGAGCGGGCTGACTGCTGCGTATCGCGTGAAAGCGTGGGCGATGCCATCGAGTTTTCGCCGCTTTTCCACTTCGGGCGCACTTAGCGGCTCATCGGCAACACGCGAAGAATCACGCAATGACTCGAACAACCGCGCAATCTCCGGGTCGCGAGCCGCAACCTTGGGTATCCGCTGGTCGAGGGTGACCAGCAGATCGCGAATCGGCGCGTAAGGCGCCTGCGCGTAGTCGAGGGCCGACGCAGTTGCGACCGTCGTTCGGCGATCTGCTTTCGGACTTGCTCTAAACTCCGAGATGAGCCGGGTCTTGCCGCTCCCGGCCTCACCGGCGACCAGAGCAAATCTGCCGGCGCCGGCCCGCGCGGAATCAAACTCTCGACGTAACGCCTCGAGTTCCGCCGACCGCCCTACAAACTCCGGCTGCGAAAGCGACACATTCACACCGATGCTTTCGGAGCGAATGCGGAATTGACCGCCCGCCCGCGAGATACCTAAAGGGCAAAAATAGGGGTTTTCCCGGATGTGCGGGCATCGGTCGGCGGGTTAGGATGAGGCAAGTCCCTTACATGGAGGCATCCCACATGACCGATCGAGACCTCGAATGGGTGACCGATCAAACCTTGCAGATCACGTCGCTCTCGGCTCAGCTGCGCGAACTGCTTGATCTCAACTCGGGATGGTACCCCCTCCATGTAAGTGACCTCTTTTCTTGGGGCGACCCGTTCGCAATCGCCGGAATCTCCCATAACTGGGCGCTTGAAGGCGAGCCGGTCGCCTTCGATATGCACTGGCAAAATCAGCGCTACTTCGTATCGCTCGAACCGCTGCGCTCGCCGGATGGTAGGGTCTACGGTGTCCGCGGCCGGGCCAGCGCAATTGTTACTGAATCGGCGCAGTCTGTCGAACTCCCCCGCGAGCATTCCGCACGGAGATTGCACGCGGTCTCCTGAATACCGCAACGTGCCCGAACTCTTCTCCGGACCCACCTCGGTACGCGTGCGCTCCGAACGTACCGCCTTCTGGCTAACAATCCTATTTGCGCCGCTTGGCGCATTTATTGTCGGCGGCTTAATCCACGAGGAGCTGGGCGTTTCGCAGGTGGCATTGCTCATCGTCTTCGTCATGATCTACGTCACGCTCGCGCGAGGTCGCTTGATCGGCAGCAGCGTGCGCATTCACGAGCAGCAATTTCCTGAGATATTCTCGATCGTGAAGCGCTGCGCGGCGATGCTGCAGGTGCCGATGCCGGCGGTCTTCTTGCGCGAAGATATCTTTGTGCCGATTGTGGCAGTGGGGTTCGGTGATCCTTACACCTTAGTTCTTTCAAGCAATTGGATCGAGCACTTCAAGGAAGACGAGCTTACCTTCATGATCGGGCGCGAACTCGGACACATTGCAAGCGGCCATACGCGCTTTTCATCACTGTTAAGTGTAAGCGGACACGAAAATCCGCTGGTTGCGTTCATCTTCGGCCCGTGGCTACGGCGCTGCGATTTGACCTGCGACCGGATCGGGCTGCTGTGCTGCGGCTCGCTCGACGCTGCGACGCGAGCAATCGCAATCGCAACATTTCACCACTTGGGCCGGTCGATCGACCACGCCGCATTTGCCGAACAACGCGGCGAACTTGTCGGCAATCAAGTACTCCAAATGGGCGAATGGCTCGGCGCGGCGCCGTACGCGACCACACGCATCGAATCGATGCGGCAATTTCTGCACTCGCAACTCTACGCGATTCACGAAGAATCCTTCGTACACCATACGCCTACGCAGCCGCCCGCACTCGTACAAAGCGGCACGGCAACCGTCCAATCCAAAGATTGCGCCGGCTGGACGCGGCGATTTGCCGCGTTTGCTATCGACTTTATCTTGGTCGCAGCGATTGCGATAAATCTTACGCACATTCACGTAGATAAAGGTACCTCCAAAATGCGGGCGGTCGCTGGTTCTGCTAGCATCATCTCGTCGAAGGGCGAACGGGCGCTGCCGATCTTGAATCTCCTGAACGGAATCAAGGTCGAGGCCGACGGGCAGGAGATCGGCCTCGGCGACCTGTTAGCGATTCGGCTGGCTGCGTCGGTTCTCTCGCTGTTTTGGATTTCGGTCTACCTTGCGCTGGTGGTGGCGATTACCGGTCAGAGCTTCGGCATGATGATCGCCGGCCTGCGCGTCGTGCGAACCGATTTTGGCAGACCCGGAATCGCTCAGACTATTTGGCGCTACGCCATCGTGCTGCTCTTGTGGTGGTTCATTCTGCCGCTCAGTTTCTTTTCACGCATCTACCTGCACGACCGGATTTCGAAGACTCGGCTCGTCAAGGCCGAACGGGCGGTGGCTCGGCCCGCAGAGCGTTATTCACCCGCGTAAAATAATTGAACAGCGCAATCGTGCTGATAATCTCGGTGATCTGTTCGGTGTCGAAATGCGCCTGCAAACTGTCGCGAATGGTTTGGGGCAGGCCGCGCGGCTCGCGAGTTAACGAGATCGCTGCCGCTAACGCAGCCTTTTCGGCCGCGCTAAACTTTTCGCTGCGAACATAATCGGTGAGTTCGTCAATGGCGCGCGCATCCACGCCGTGACGGCGGGCGAGCGCGTCGTGCGCCGTAATGCAGTTCTCGCAATCGTTGAGCGTGGCCACCATGAGCGCGCAGAGTTCTTTCAGCCGCCGCGCCACGTGGCCGGATTGCATGATGGCGGCAGCGTGGGCTGCAGCGGCAGAGTCGATACTCAGGCAGGACCCTGCATGAAGAGCTTAAACCGGGGGTCGTCGCGGACCGGATCCATGCGCGGGTCCAGTGCAAGCAGCGCATGCAATTTCGGATCGTCAAGTGATGCTTTTTTCAGCCAATGCAACGCAACGTTGCGCTCGCCGACGGCGATCGACGCGTAGGCTAAATCATTGAACGATACCGACTCGCCCGCGCCCTTACGTGCGATCGCAAGTTGCGCACGCGCCTCCGGCAGACGATGCATCTCGGCATAAGTATGCGCCAACATCGCAGCGGCTGCAGCTCGGCAGCCGCATGCCGCGGCGAAGGCACGGTAGGAATCAACTGCGCGCTGGTATTGGCCAAGTTGTTCGTACGCGGCACCCATCGTCACCAGCGCATCCGGGCGGTTGGGTGAGAGATCGAGAGCCTGCCGCTCGTACGCAAGTGCGTCGTTAAAGCGGCGCTCAAAATAGGCGGTCTCGCCAAGCCAGGAAAAAGTCGCAGCCGAGACAGGCTCCAGGTTTGCGGCGATCTGGAGTTCGCGCATCGCAAGCGCCGTATTCCCGTGCATGAGCGCGGTTGTTCCGTACCATTGATGGGCCGGGGCGAACGACTGGTCGAGCGCGATCGCGTGACGGAAGTACACTTGGGCTTGCGCGTCACCACGATGGGTATCGAGCGCAATTATGCCGAGAACCGCATTTGCCTCAGCCGAGTTCGGATCGAGTTGCAAGGCGCGCGCAGCATAGCGCTTCGCCTGCGCGAACTCTTGCACCGGTTTGCCGTAGTGATAATCGCCGTTCATCGCGTGGGCGTCCGCGAGCGCTGCATAGCCTCGCGCATCTTGCGGGTCGCTTTTGGTAACTTGCGAAAAATCGGCGACGCTCTTTTGCAGACTGCTCTTGGTGCGGAGATTCCAATAGTACCGGCCCAATGCATACTTCTGGGCGCCTTGCGGAGTTAGTGCCGAGTGCGTCGGCCGCGCCTGGCTAAAGGCGGCCCCGCCAAGCAGCAGTGCAAACGCCGCTGCTGCGGCTATTGGCCACCGCCGAGTAATGGCGCTGCGCGCCGCGCGTTTCGTCGGTACATGCAACGCTGCTTGCTCGACTTCAACTTGGGCGTTAAATCGATAGCCCCGACGCGGAAGCGTCAGAATTGCGTCAGTCTTCCAATGCGCGCGCAGCGTTTTGCGCAAGACGTAGATGTTCTGAGCGAGGTTGGATTCCTCGACGAAACCCTCGGGCCAAATCCGATCGAGCAAGTCGCTCTTTGAGAGCACGTCGCCGGGATGTTCGATCAAAGCCAAGAGCGTTTCGACGACCTTGGGACCGAGCGCAAGCGCACCGCCGTCCAAGAGCAGGATCAGGCGCGCAGCGTCTAGCTGAAAGGGTCCAAATCGATAGATGGTCATGCGAACGCTCCCACGTACCGTGATTTTGATTGATTTCTAAAGACGAAAGCATCGCGGCCGCGCGATGCTTGCTTCATGCTCCGCGTCTTCGTCCTCTTCGTACTTAGTACGGTTCTTCTGACCGCAGGTTTCACCGCCCCGGTTGCAGCCGCCACGACTGCGGCGGGGAAGTTTAACGCCGTACCCGCCCCTCATCCCTTAACGCTCGACCCGACCCTCAGTGACCCGGCCTGGCAGCTCGGGCTGCTTCCGACCGCCGACGGCGTCGAAAACCTCACGACTCGCTCTGCCGCCGGTAACCGCACCACGACCTACCTGCTCTACGACAAGCAAAACCTCTATGTAGGCTTCAAAGCACAACAGACCGGCACGCCGATCGTCGCGGCGCAAACGACCAACGACGTAGGCTTTGGGCTCGACGATTTTGTCGGGATCGGCATCGACACCAGCGGCAACGGCAACCTTTCGTACTTCTTTGAAACCACGCCGCGAGGTATTCGCTATCAGCAAGCCAGTGAAAACGCGCGCTATCGCCCGGTTTGGCAAGCCGCCGGAAAGATCGACGGCAGTTCGTGGAACGCGGTCATGATTATTCCGCTTAGCGTCCTGCGGATTGGCGCCGGCTCACCGCAGAACTGGCGGATCAACATTATCCGCAACCTCGCGAGTATCGGCGAACATTACAGCTGGGCGTTCGATGGGATCATGCAAGACGGGGGGATTGGGCAGGGTTTTCCATCGTTTAACGACGCTCGCTTTTGGCCGACGTTGAGCGGCCTGCAGCTCTCTGGCGCCGCCGGCGCTGCGCGACCGAAACCGCGCACCGACATCTATGTTTTGGCGAGCGGAGGCGCAGATCGGCAGATATTTGCACAGTCGAACGGCTCGTTCCAGCAGGAGAATATTCGAAACTACGGGATCGATCTGCGCTACCCGATAACCGGCACGATCAATTTCGTCGGAACCCTCAATCCCGACTTTTCAAACGTTGAAATCGATCAGCAAACGATCGCCCCGCAAGAGTTCCGCCGTAACCTGCAAGAGTACCGCCCGTTTTTTGCGCAAGGTGCGAACTTCATCAATTCCAATGCCGCGCCCGCCGGCGGCATCAGCACCGCACCGTATCAGATATTCTATTCACCGAACATTGGGCCGTTTGATCGAGGTGCAAAAGTCGAGGGATCGTTCGGCAAGCAGAGCTTCGGCGCGCTTTCGTTTCGCGGCTACGACCAAACGACCGGAAACGAATTTGATGACATTGCCTACGGATACAAGCACGCGCTTCCGGATCGAACCTTTTTATATTGGAGCGACGGCGTGATCGCGCATCACAGCCTAGCCGGAAGCGATAACACGGCTGAAGCGGGTGTGGCATTTCGCAATTTGAAGACCGGCTTCGTCGGAGCGCTCGACCAATCGTTCGAGCAGGGCACCTACGTGCCGGCGCCCGGTTTCGCCCGCAGCTTCAACGGGTTCGTCGACGTGCACAAACCAAACTATGAAGTGAATCTGGGTTACGATGACATCAGCCCAAACTACAACCCGATCGACGGATTCACACCGAACTCCGATGTTCGAGGCCCGAGCGGCTACGTTTCCTTAATCGGCAGCGCGCGTGGAATTAAAAACTACAACTTCTTCGCTGGCGGTGATCGCTTTTTGGATCGCTCTGGTGCAATACACCAAGCCGATGTGACGGCCAATCTGAACCTCACCCTGAATAACGGGATCACGCTGGCGTTTGGTCCGAACTTGGGCTATCTGCGCACCTACGACATTCCAGCCGGTCCGGGTTGCAGCGGCCCGATCGTCGGGGTTACGTTTTTTACCGGATACCCGTGCTATTTGAACGGGCAAACCAGTCGTTTTAACACGCTCGGAGGCGCTATCGGATACCGCGACGGAACGCCCGATCCGATCGACGTCGGTTATACCGAAGGTCCGTTCGGCACGTTTTACCTGCACCAGTTTAACGCCGGCACATCGCGGCAGTTCGGCCGGATCTCGCTCGGAGTTGAGTATGACGGCAGTTTCGAGCGCGATAACAGTACGGGCATGCTCAACTCGCAGCAGCTGCGACGTATCTCGCTTGGCCAGACGCTGGGACCCGATTCGAACGTCTCGATTTCGCTGCGTTCGATCAATGGAACCGGCGGGTTTGCGGTGCCCGGAATTAATCTGGCCGCCAGTTTTCATCGCAAATTTCGCAGCGGCAGCGAACTCTTCGTTAATTACGGAACGCCCGCCGCCAATGCCACACTCGATCGCTTCATCGTTAAATATCTCTTCCGATTTGGGGGTGAGTGAGACTTTGTTCGTATGAAACAAATATGGTAGCGCACGCGTAGATGCCGGTGTAAACTACGAGAGAAGCGCGAACTGCGCCATCAATTTTGCAGAAACGAAGGAACAAAGTGAGTACCGACACCCGGCCCGAAGCGGCGAAACCGAACGCTGGCGATTGCGCGGATAGCAACCTCGAACCCGTCATCTCGTTCACGCGCATCATTCAAATTGCGCCGAACAGCGGCTCGTTCAGCGGTTGGGGCCCGAAGGTCACCGGCTTGGGAAGCATCCGCTCCAACTGGAATTAGCCCTTCGACGCTGCTCAGGCTGACATGCTTTCATCGCCGCGTAAGCGCCGATGGATGAAGGCGAAGGTGACCTCCACCATCTTCGCCCGATGACCCCAAAACGGGAGCCGGCGCTGCCGACTCCCGTTTTCTCTTACGACAGATACGGTTCGTGCGGAGCGACCGGCAGCAGAATGCGGTCGAGTTGCGCGAACGTTTCCGGAT
>JALYVT010000123.1 GCA_030853105.1 Vulcanimicrobiota bacterium | reverse complement strand
GGGGCGTGCCGTGCGGCGGAGGCGGCCCACCACATGGCGGATCGGGGCACGGGCGGATTCCAAATGGCCGAATTTTTACGAGCTGTAGCGTTGGCGGATTGGCATTCCCGTTGAAGCCAAGGTCGCATCCGTTGCTGTCGATGTTCAGTGCGTACTGCGCGCCTTGCGCGGTACTCATCACGCTTCCATCAGCGTTGAGCGCGAGCGGTACGCCTGCGATTGTGCAGGTATGCACCACGCCGCCGACCATTGCCGACTCAAACGAGTTTACGTCAGGTGGAAACTCCAACATGGCGGGCGAGAACACGAGCGGACTCTTCGGCGGCGTTGCGGTGGGCGCGGGAGTGTAGTTCAGCACGATTGTGAAGCCGCTCGGCGCCGTCCCCGAATCAAGCACGATCGAGCGATCTTGGCTTGCCGTAACGATATGCACACTGGTCAGTCGATTACCGCCGACAACATCCGCCCCGTAGCCGAAGTTTACTTCGCCGGCCGTGCCGGTCGGATCGAACATCGGCAAATACACCGGCGATACGGCATCCGCAATCGCTGTAATCGGAAACGTCTGCGCGCTGAACTGCACGACATTCGGAACAGAAGCGCCGTCTTGAATCTTCGGTTGGCCCGGCGCGTAAAGGTAGCGAGTCAGCGTCTGCGCCGACTTGTCATAATAGTACGCCCAAAAGACCGGCCGATTACGACCGTCGCGCAAGAAGAAGTCGAGTTCGTGATGATCGGCATTCGCGTTCCCAAGTACATCAGTCGATGGCGAGAAGATTGCCCACGCGCTCGCACTCTCGGCTTGCCAGCGCTCGATCAGATGCGCGACCGCCGCTTCCTGCGTGCCTCTCACCGCTAGCTTCTGCATCCAATGCGCGCTTGCGCGAAGCGCCGAAAGCATGGTAATGCTGACGACGATAAACAGCGCCGCCGCAATCAGCACCTCGATCAGCGAGAACCCCGCTTGCACCTTACGCACGTTGCGAGGCGCCGCACTCAGGGCGACCACCCGGATGTGTTGGCGCTCCCATCCGACCATGAGGCGTCTTGCCAATTGTTCGCGGCGGTCTGTTGGCCGGTTGTGCGCTTGCGGTAGATCACGTTCACACGCGTGTCGCTTGCGCCGCTGCTCCCATTCGGTTGCCCGCCGTCGTCGCCGGATGCCGCATGTAAAGTCACGTCGTCGAAAGTGCGATCGCGCGCCGATGCGACTGCGATATACGGAGCGCTCGCAAACGTCCGCAGCGTGATGTTCGTGCTCCGCGTCGCAAGCGTGGCGCCGCCCGGCGCGCTGACTGTAACGGTAACGAGCGCTGAAACGCGCCCTTCATCGACAAACCCGTTCGCTTGCAGATTATGCCCGCAGTCGTCGGCGTTCGGATCGCTGCAGCCGCTCGGCGCTCCCAAAGGCGCAACGACTTGCGTTGTGTCTACGCTCACTTGCGCGGCGACCGAAAAATCGCACGGTACAGCATGAGTCGCGCAATTCGCAGGCAGGTTGAACGAAGCTGGAAACGGTCCGCTGCGCGGGTCGATCGTTTTCGCCGCGATTCCCGTTTCAAGCTGCGTTTCAAGCGAAGAGACGGCACGCCCGTACCCGACTGCGAGATATTTCGCTGCGAGTTGATGAACCCGCGCGCGCGAGAACGCAAGCTCGGCCTGCAGCATCGTAAGGCTGAGCAGCACGATAACCGCGCTCATAAACGCCGCAGCTCCGAGCATTACGGTGCGCCGCTTGGCTGCGCAATATCGGGAACCGTCACGCTCGAAGCCGGAGGCGGAGCCTGTTTTGAAACGATGCTTTGCAGGCTCAGCGTTTGAGCGCTGCTATCGCCCGGATGCGCGTTGTACGATACCGTGAGATCGAGCTGCGTCGAAGGCGGATTGCCGCCAAGCGCGTGCGTCGTCAGCGAAAGTGTTAGCGGAAGCGGCGAACTCTGCGGAATCGGAACCGTCGTCGACCAACTCGACGCGGCTACCGACAGCGTGCCGCTATATTTCGCGAGCGCGCTTGCCGTCGTCATCACCCGATCGGCTTCGGCAAGCGCCGCCGCTTTGAAGGGATTCGGCGCAGACGCCCGAGCCACGCCGTTTATCGCCGCAACCGCACCCCCAACGGCGACGATCAAGATCGCTATGCAAACGACAACTTCGACGAGCGAGAACCCACGTTGCCGCTGCTTAGCACCCTTCACATGTCGCTGAGTGCCCGCGCCTTGCGAAATCGGGACAAGAAAAAAGGACCGGTTTCCCGATCCCCTTTGCGTAGCTCACGTAGAGCCCAGGCTGACGACCTTCCATCATCTTAAGACTTGCGACGAACTAAGTCAACAAAAGAAGCTCCTCAGCCCGGTTGCCGTCGGCGGAGCTCGAACCCGCAACCTCCAGGCGTCAACCGGGTACTCTATCCGTTTGAGCTACGAGGGCTCACATATCGGGCAGTACCCGCCGTTTGCGAAACCGCGACATGCGATTCGACCACCAACTGCCTGGCAATTTCAGCAGCGGGCGCTCGAAGCCGTAGGTTATCAGCGCTGCAAACGCGATCGTTGCCGGAAAGGCGATGAGCGAAAAGAGCAGTTGCCAATGTGGATCGTAGCGCGGATTGGGCGTGGTGTACGGCGGAAGATGCCAAGTCAGCAGTTCGCGCGCGATCACTTGATGATAAATGTAGAGATTGTATGAGATCAGGGAAAAGAAGACCAAGATCGGATTGCCGAGCGCGCGTTTCCACCAACTCATCGCGAAGAGCGATGCAAATCCGATAACCGCAAACGTGATCCCGAGCAGCGTGCGATTGTAGATTTGCCAGACTTCCGACCATTGATCGGCCGTGCGAACCGACCAAAGGTTCTGCATCAGGATCAACAGAGCGGCGAAACCAGCGATTGCGCTGAGTGTCGCGCCGACTTCGATTGTGCGCGAGGTCGGGCGGTCGCGAAAGCGCACGAAGCCGTACGAGGCGAGCATTCCGCAGGCAAAGATATCGATGTAGCCCGGCAAGTTCTCGAGCATGAGCGCAAAGCTGCCGGTAAAGCAGCAATGCGACGCATAGACGCGCCAGGCGATCGCAATCGCAACCATCACCGCAAACGTCACCAGGGGCCGCCGCAGAAACGCCCAGCAGATCAGCGGAAAGATGACGTAAAACTCGACCTCAACCGCCAGCGTCCACAGTACGCCGTTCAGGCTGCCGTACGTATCGCCGAACCAGGTGTGAATGAAGAGCAGGTGTGTGACGATCGGTTTGATCGCCGCACCGAAAGAACTGTAGTGCGCGTACCCGATTGCAAAGACGATTACGAGCGAGAGCAGATACGACGGTACGATCTTGATTGCGCGCCGATAAGCGAAGTGCCCCCAACTCGGCGCAGGCCGATCCTCGAACTTTGCGCGCACGAACGGATAGAAGATCACAAAGCCGCTGATAAAGAAGAACAGATGCACGCCGACAAACCCGGTCTCCGGAATAAACTGCAGCGCGGCCAACGGCGCGGGCAGCCAAGAAATCTCCCAGATGTGATACCACAGCACCAGCAGAATCGCGATCCCGCGCATGCCGTCCAACACATCGAGCCGCCGCCCCTCTGCCATCTCGCGCCTGATTGAGTAGCGAGTGTGTCGAATCCCGCCGGGGCGGCTCGCTGCAGCACAAATGCAGCGGCCGGGAACGTTGCCGTCGAAGGGAAGATGTATGTTAAAGGCTGGAGTGGCGATTTCTATTTTCGGAGTTCTTGCAACGTCGGGCGCGGGTGCCTCGGGAATGCAGGGCTCGCCGAGCAACGCTGCGATCGAAAAATTTGCGCGGGCGGCATTTGATTCAAAAGAGACGCCGGGGCTGTCGGTCGCCGTGGTTCGCGACGGCAAGATCGTCTATGCGAGTGGTTTCGGCTACGCAGATCTGACCACGAAGAAATTAGCGACGGCTCAAACGCGCTACGCGATCGGCTCGATCACCAAGCAGTTTACAGCCGTGGCGATATTGCGTTTAGCCCAGCAGCAGAAGCTATCGATAGCTGATGCACTCGCGAAATATCTTCCGCAGTTTCCTAACGCAAGCAAAACCACCCTGCGCGAGCTGCTGAATCAGACCTCGGGGCTGCACAACTATCCGATCCCCACGGAGCATCCTTGGCCGCTTCATCTCGGCGCGGTGTCGCCCGCGCTCGTTCTGAAATACCTGGCCGCCGACAAACCTGATTTCGCGCCTGGGACAAAGTACGAATACAGCAATGCAAATTATGCGGTATTAGGCGCGATCGCTTCGAAGGTTGGCGGCCAAAGCTACGGGACGTTGCTGCAAACGCAGATATTTGGTCCGCTCGGCATGAGCGAAAGCGGATACGGTAATCGCGCGCAGCAGGCCGCGGCGATCCCGTATCTGAGCGGTGCAAACTTTCAGCCGCAAGCGCCGATATCACTCGATCTCTATTATGGTGCAGGTGGTATCGTATCAACTGCGCGCGATCTGGCAAAGTGGGATATAGCGCTCATGAGCGGTTCGCTTCTGAACGCGGCGTCGATGCGCGAACTCTGGGCGCGCGGCGCGCTCGCAGACGGTTCGGCGACCGAGTATGCAATGGGATTTGTTCCAACGCTAGTGCGCGGGCATCGCGAGGTGTGGCACAATGGGTTTTCGCCGGGAGCGGGCGGCTATTGCTACAACGCAATCTTTCCGGACGATAAGCTTGCAATCGTGGTTCTAAGCAACGGCTTTGCAAAACTCGGAACGGCTGGATACGAATTTAGCCAAACTCCGCAGAAACTGGTCGGACAAATCTTCGACAGCTATTTCCCGGCGCCGGCTTTTCACGCTGCTGCAGGCGAAGATCCAGCGATCACGGGGCGCGTAAAGGAATGGATCGGTCGCATCCAAACCGGCACGATCGACCACTCGCAACTGACCTCGGATATGAATGCACAAGTATTCAACACGGCCGGCATCACGCGAAACCAAGCAGCCTTCAGTTCGCTTGGTAAACTGATCTCGCTCGGTTATGCGGGAAAGCAGAGCGCCCCCGGTATTACCTATTATACATACCGCGCGCAGTTTGAGAATGCAACCATTCGGCTAGACTTCGCGTTCGACGCCGCCGGCAAGATCGCCGGCATTCGTCCGTCTCCGTGGTGAAACTCGTCCATTCCGCGATATCGGGCCGAATAGCATTCGGTATTATCATGAAGGCGACAGCACCGCAAGGCTCGACGGGATATCGTCGCGTTACGGCAAAGGTCGCCGCGTGAACGAGAAACACCGCTTTACCGTCGCGCGTACTGAGCGCATCAGTCTGGATGCCGCCAAACCGCTCTGCGACATGTATACGCTGAGCCCAGATGTCTGGCGCACGCCCGACGGTTACGAACTACTTTTGCGCGCCGTAAATCGTTCGGAGGTTGCTGCTGAAAAGGTCGCGCGCATCTATCACGGAACCTCGCCCGATGGATTGCGCTTTGCGATGGACGCAAACCCGGTGATCCCGCCCGGCCCGGATGAGGCCGACCGGGATGGATGCGAAGACCCGACCTGCGTCGAGTTTGAAGGCAGCCACTACGTCTACTACACCGGCTGGAATCAGTCGAAGCTGCGCGGACAGCTCATGTACGCGAGCGGCACCGACATCCATGCGCTGGAGAAGCGCGGCGTTTCGCTGCCCGATTCGGATCAGATCAAAAACCCCAAAGAAGCCACGCTTGTCGCGGTGAAAGACGGAACGTGGCGGCTGTTCTTTGAGTACGCGCGCGACGGTGCATCTCGAATCGGCATCGCAAACTCAGCCCACGTTACCGGGCCGTGGACGGTCGAGGGTGATCCTTTCGAAGCGCGCGGCGATTCGTGGGACTGCTGGCACCTAAGCACCGGCCCGATTCTGCTCTCACGCCCGCAGCATCCGATCATGTTTTACAACGGCGCAACCCAAAACGCAATGTGGCGAATCGGCTGGATCGAATTCGACGCGACCTACCAAAACGTCATAGCGCGCTCCGAAGACCCGCTCATCGTTCCGCAAGACCTGATGGGCCAAGATACCGATATCGCATTTGCCGCCTCATGCACCCACTTTAACGCCGACAAATGCTATCTCTATTATTCCGTCGCCGACAAAGACATGTACCGCGTCACCCTACGCTGCGCGTAATTTGGCATGACTTGCAGAGAAGATCGGCACGGCGACCAAGCGAGCAAGCGCGGGGCGTCTGGAAACTGATCCGGGTCTGCGACCTAATAATTTGACGGCGGGGGGCAAGTTTGCTAAGATTGCTGGGTTCTGGCCCACCTCGCGGTGCGGCTGAATTTTTGTGTGAGCTTCGATTGTCTAGGAGAATGAGTGCCGACCATCAGTCAATTGGTTCGTAAGGGCCGCGAGAAAGTCCAGAAAAAGGTCAAAACGCCGGCGTTCCGGGTCGTTCAGACCGGGCCGAAGCCGGGTCATCCCGACCTGCCCTTGCATACCTTCGACGTGGCGGGCAACCCCCAGCGCCGCGGCGTCTGCACCCAAGTGAAGACGATCACTCCCAAAAAGCCGAACTCGGCGCTGCGCAAAGTCGCCCGCGTGCGGCTGACCAACGGCGAGGAAGTGACCGCGTACATCCCCGGCATCGGCCATAACCTGCAGGAGCACAGCGTCGTGCTGATCCGCGGCGGCCGTGTCAAAGATTTGCCGGGAGTCCGGTATCACATCATCCGCGGCACGCTCGATACTTCGGGTACCGCCAACCGCAAGCAAGGCCGCTCCAAGTATGGCGCCAAGCGCACCGCTAAGAAGTAAGAAAGAGATAGATGCCACGTAAAGGACCGGCGACCAAGCGCCAGATTCTGCCCGATCCCCGCTTCAACTCGAAGATTCTCGCGCGCTTCATCAACAAGGTGATGCTCATGGGCAAGAAGTCGACGGCCGAGCGGATCATCTACGATGCCCTCGACATCGTGC